>CAWVKQ010000015.1:0-7546 GCA_963929955.1 Bacillota bacterium | reverse complement strand
CTGTATCCTTCCAGAGCGTATTTGCAGGATTTTACCGCCGTAATGGCCTCCTCTCTGTTGGACACATAAGGGATATGTATGCCGTAGGCGCCGCAGTCAAGTATCTGCTTGCACCATACAAGATCGTTCCACGGAGCTCTTACGAAAGGCGCGCATCCCGTGCCCTTTGTTCCCTGGATCATGGATACTACGCTTGGGAGTGATGTCTGAGAGTGCTCCATATCTATGACGATCACATCAAAGCCCGCTTCGGCAAGTATTTCGCTTGATATGTTGCTTCCCAGCTGCGCCCATGAGGCGCATACCTTTTCCTTGTTCCTCAGCTTGTTCATTATGGTATTATCGAAAAAACATTTGCCCATTTCAACCACTCTCCTTTACAGTCAAATCAGTCCCGACACATGTTCAGGCCTTTGCCTTTTCCAATAATGAAATTATCTTCCGTTCCTATGCTGAATCCTCTGGTGAACCACTGTATCTCGTGAGCGCATACCATGCCTGTCTTTGTCTTCATGTCAGCGCCCTTCTCGAACCAGAATGTTCCCGGCTCGTGGAGAGAAAGCCCGTGCCCAACGTCGCGTCTGAATGCATCGAATACGTTCTCCGACGGTATCATTCCCACCGGCTCCAGCTCATCTCTAAAATCTTCTATCCTTTCCATAGTGGCTCTGAATATATCTTCTCCTTTAAGACCCGGTTTTGCTCCTTCCACCATTTCCAGCATCACCTTTTCTGCGATCTCATAGAATATATCACCGCATTCCTCAAAGCATATGGTCCTCGCTATATCCGATGCTGCTCTCAGTATCCCGTTATTGTCTTTAAGGAGCAGGCCGGCATCGAATTTAAGAGCTTTTGAATCCTTTGTTATAACGTACTCAAAGGCGTATGAAGGCGTGACGCTCCTGTCCGATGCGTGAAGCCCTGTCCAGTACTTGCTTATGGCGAAAGGGATCTTATGCTCAGCGGCAAATTCCTTTGCAAGTCTTTCCTGTGTAAAGCCCACTTCCTTCTCAGTTACAGGATTCCCTTTAAGAACCTCTTCCTTTGCCCATGCCATGGCTTTATCGATGGAATTCGCCCCTGTTCTCGCCACCATGATATAGTACGGCAGATTGAAAACGCCTCTTTCCAGACGCAGGTTTCTCGCCAGAGCCTGAGCTTTCTTCCAGCTTCTGCCTTCAAGTCCGAATGCTTTGTACCATCCGTAGCAGAAATGCTGCTCTTCTATGCCGAAAGCGGCATCTCCCACGAGCTCGTTTACAAAGGAAACAGGATCCTGAATCACCTCTTCGAGGCCGAATCCGTCATGGACTCTGGCGCTCAGGAAGTAAACCGTATCGCTACCCTTTCTGTACAGAGCTGCCGCCTCTTCATCAATGAAGTTATCCATGCCGAAGCCTGTGACTTCCTGGACTCCCAGGCATGAAGTGAAAAACATCCATTCCACGCCCTCTTCCTCCATGAGCCTGTCAAGAACCTCGAACCTCTCGTCCCCGCTCTCATCCATGAGCTCATAGAATTCTTCCCTGTCTCTTGAATCCTTAACAAGCTCTTTTGCGATTCTTACAGCCTCTTCTCTTCCCTCGGCGAATCTGGCCTTTACAGCCTTTCTGTCGATCCTGTAGAGATATTTGAGCGGGACTGTCACCTCATCGTCCATGGTAACGTCAAAATCCCCGCTGAATGTCTCATAAAGCTGCATCGGCATGTCTGCGTGCACCTTCATCTGCCTGTCGCCGCCTCCCGCGTATTCAAAGGCTTCCGTGAATGTTCCGTGAGCCGGCGGAGTTATAGGCACAAATGCGAAATACGGTCTGTAATACACAGGCTCGCTGTCATAGGGAAGCAGGCCCATCTTCTTGTATTCTTCCATGTTGCCTCTGTCCAGATGCCTTGCCACTATATAGCTTTTATCTCCGCTTCTGGCTATGACAGGAGACTCGGAGCGATATCCGTCTATGCTGAGAGTCGCTGTGAGGAAGCGTTTGTCAAGATGCGGTATTTTCTGCATGTTTGTGATTATTTCTAACATTTTATCTCCTTACCCTCCTTTTGATCACAGCTTTCTGAGGGCTGTGTCTATACGATCCATGGCCTTCTTTATATCCTCCATGGAAGTGCTGTAGGCAAATCTTACGAATCCTTCTCCCTCTTCTCCGAATGCGCTCCCCGGCACAGCCGCCACATGGGCTTCGCTCAGGAGGAACTTTGAAGCTTCTTCAGATGTCATGCCTGTCTTCTTTATGTTGGCGAATACATAGAAG
This sequence comes from Bacillota bacterium, assembly GCA_963929955.1. Lineage (GTDB taxonomy): Bacteria > Bacillota > Clostridia > Peptostreptococcales > Anaerovoracaceae > Lentihominibacter. Next base: position 5,279 of record CAWVKQ010000015.1, on the reverse strand, counting down.
GCTCCCTTAGGAGTTCTGCAGCTCATTTTATCCATGCTGTTTATTGCTGAAACTATGTACTTCCTTCTTTCGTCAAATTCGCTGACCATTTTCTGTACACAATCCTGAGGCCCGCTTATGGCCGCTGCCGCTCCGTACTGAGCAAAGGATGCGGCGCATGCTACCATGTACTGATGCGCTCTTAAAATTGAGCGCATGATCGGCTTGTCCGCGCATATCCAGCCTATCCTCCAGCCTGTCATGGAATAGGTCTTTGACACGCTGTTCACCACTATGGTCCTTTCCTTCATCCCCTCGAAGGTCCCTATGCTCACATGCTTCTCGCCGTCGTATATGAGGTATTCATACACTTCATCTGCTATTACAAGAAGATCATTCTTCTTTGCCAGCTCAGCTATGGCCTTGAGGTCGCTTTCCTTTATGACTCCTCCTGTAGGATTGCCGGGAGTAACGAGGACTATCATCTTTGTCTTTGGAGTTATGGCCTTTTCCACATCCTCCGCTGCCAGTGAAAATCCGTTTTCCTCTCTCAGCGGAACAGTTACTACTTTCGCTCCGAAGGAGGCCGGCACTGCTACGTAATTGACCCATACCGGCGCCGGTATTATTATCTCGTCTCCCGGCTCAAGGAACGAGCTCATGGTGGCGAAAATGGCTTCCGCAGCTCCTACCGTTACCATTATCTCTCCGTCTGTATCGTATTCAAGGCCGTTATGATTTTTCATTTTCGCGGCAATGGCTTCCCGAAGCTCAGGTATGCCGTAGTTGGAAGTATAGTGGACTTTGCCTTCTTTAAGCGCTTTTGCAGCCGCTTCCTTTATGTGGTCAGGCGTATCAAAATCCGGTCTTCCCATGGTCATCTCCACTACGTCTATGCCATCGGCTTTTAATCTGGCCGCTGCTTCGGAAACCTTCCTTATCCCCGAAAACGGCATGGTCTGCATTTTTTCCGCTTCCCATCTGTTCTGTCTTTCTGTGCTCATTAAGTACCTCCTGAACAGTAAAATTTTAAAGCGCTTTAATTTTTCTGAATATTCATTGACTTTAGGTTAACATTGATTTCCCCCAGGCACAATTACAAATATACTGATAATAATATTAGTAAAATCTAAAGTTCGCTGTATTGCAGCCTTTTGGGTATGGCGCTGCAGGAGTTTATATGTCATAATGTTTTATATGCATTTTCAGATATAATTTTAATTACAGGGGGGAAATCATGTTTGAATTGATACAGGTTTCGCAGCGCAGTTATTACATCCAAAGCCCGGCTAAAATAGGGCTCGTAACACTGTCGGGATCGGACGTATGTCTCATCGACAGCGGCAATGACAAGGATGCCGGACGCAAGATAAGAAAGATACTGGATGAAAGAGGCTGGCGCCTGACAGCGATCTATAATACTCATTCAAACGCCGATCATATAGGTGGGAACAAATATTTGCAGGGGCAGACGAATTGCAGGATCTATGCCCCCGGAATCGACTGTGATTTTACGAGGCATCCGCTCCTTGAGCCTTCGTTTCTGTACGGAGGCTATCCCTGCAGGGATCTGAGGCATAAATTCCTCATGGCTCAGGAAAGCGAAGCTGAATACCTCAGCCATGACGTTTTGCCTGAAGGATTTGAAATCATAGATCTGCCCGGTCATTTTTTCGATATGGTAGGCTACAGAACGCCTGACAACGTAGTCTATCTGGCAGACTGCCTGTCAAGCCGCGAAACACTTGACAAATATCAGATAAGCTTTATATATGATGTTGACGCTTATATCAAAACTCTCGAAACGGTAAAATCAATGGCTGCGGATATGTTCATACCGTCTCACGCGGAGGCGACTGACCATATCTCTCCTCTGGCTCAGTACAATATGGACAAGGTATATGAGATAGCGGAAAAGATCCTTGAGCTTTGCAGTGTCCCCGCAAGCTTTGAATCCGTACTGCAGAGCCTTTTCAACGATTATGAGCTGAGCATGAATTTTGAACAGTATGTATTGGTCGGAAGCACGGTTCGTTCATACCTGTCATGGCTAAAAGATACCGGAAAACTGGACATTGAATTTGACAGCAACATCCCTTTATGGAAGCGCATATGACCGCAGGGGCGCAAAATAAAACGCCCCCTGTGATCAGTCGTATCTTGAAGCCTTTCCTATATTGCCCTTCCCCTCCTCCATCATTCCGAAGGTCTCCATGAAGAATGTCCTCACCCTGAGATCATACTTCTCCGCAGCCGCTTCTACGGCATCACCTGCTATATCAGCCATAGCCACAGGCTCCTCGGCGCACCTGGCGTTTATTATAAGTGACAGTGCGCTGTATTTTCTGTCCAGCTTCCTGTCATATTCTACCGGATAATCTATCCCTATCATGCTGGCCTTGAAAAAGTCGGTAAGTTCCTCTTCGCTGTCAGCGGCAAACATCTTAAGATGCGGAACATTGCCTCCTGTCTTTTTAAGTCCTGCTCTTATACCCTCAAATATATAGGCTATCACTTCATTGAAATCCGTATTTCTGTCATCCTTCTGCTGCATAAACACCCTGGTATTGAACCAGCTCATCCTGTTTTCGGCAGCTATGAAGGCATCTGACCCGTAGCCGATTTCCCTGTGTACGGCAGGCGATCTGCTGGACAGGATATGATCGACCACCCGGCTCACTCCCGTCCCCTTCATGGCTGACATGGTCATAACAGTGGTATTGGGATATATACCCTTTATGAAATCAACTATTTCATCTGCCTTTTCCTCGCTTATGGTATCGATCTTGTTGAGCACAATGAGATCAGCCTCAGCCATCTGAGCGTCGAGAAGGAATTTCATCTCCTCAGGCAGATTGATGTCAGCTTCCTCCGGCATTATCATCCTCATTCTTTCAGGATCCACTATGCAGGTGAAAGGAAGCAGCTCAAACTCACCCTTTTCCTTATCCTCAAGCTCCATGTAAACGTGATCAAGAGCTCCTATGCCGCAGCCGGGTATGTCGGAAAATATCACGCTCGCTCCTCCCGATTCAAGCTGCCGCATCCTTCCGACCAGGTTGTCATGCTGGTAACATATGCAGCCTCCCGATATTGGAAGAGTCATGATTCCCGCAGCGGCACAGAACTCTGCATCCACTACATTGCCGGCTCCAAGGTCATTGGCCAGTATGGCCGCAGTCTCATCTCCTCTTCTGTTTATCTCTCTGGCAAAGGCTATCATGGACGTTGTCTTGCCTGCTCCCAGAAATCCGCTCGTTACCATGTACTTTGTCGTCATTTATCTTACCTCCTGTATATACTGTTATACGCGCAGAACGGTATCAGCCTGTTGTCCTCAGAAAGCACCTGCACCCTGCATCTCTTGACTCTTTCGGCATCGAGATTCGTTATATCCTGAAATGCCATCCCCGTTACTGTAAATGTATTTCTCCTGTAATATCTCAGAAAATCATCAAGGGCCGTTATCTCAGCGCTGGAGCTGTACCGCGAAAGCTTCTGCCTGTCGGCTTCAGCCTCGTCAGGCGGCGCTACCACCCATTTGTTGAGCACAAAATCCCTGTCTCTCTTTATTATATCCAGCTCTTCCTCCCGGCTGCGTCCTCTCCCTGTCATTTCCGTATCACAGCAGCTTATCCCTGCCTTTTTTTTCGCTTCCGTGAGAGTGCACCTTGCGCTGCCGTCAGGCTCCCTTATATATGTGCTGTAAAAGCAGCACAGTGTATGGCCTGTGGAAATGGGACAGAAATCACCGTATCTGAATGACGGGCTCTGCTGCTCCAGCTTTCGCAGAAGGCCGAACATGGTGACACGGCCCGGAAAATCTCCGCTCAGCTCCTCCTTGCCATTCTGTTTTACGGCCTTTTCCGGATGTCTCCCGAAGAAGCTTACCGGCTGGAAGTGTATTCCCTTTACCACGTTTACATTGTCAAGGAGAAAATCCATCATCTCGCCCATGTTATCTGTATTCACGCCTTCAACCACTGTTGGCACAAGGGTCACGGGAAGCCCTGCCTTCTCGCAGTTTCTTATGGCTCTCTTCTTCATCTCAAACAGAGCTTCTCCCCTGAGTCTTTCGTATATGTGATCCCTTGTTCCGTCAAACTGCATGAATATGACCGAGGCTCCGGCTTCCTCCAACGCTTCCGCGTATCCTTCCTCAAGAGCCAGTCTTCTACCGTTGGAATTTATCTGGATATATTCGAATCCCCTGTCCTTTGCCATTCTTATTATTTCGGGAAGGTCGTCTCTTACCGTAGGCTCTCCACCCGAAATCTGTATATTGAAGGGCCTTTCCTCCCCCAGCTCCATGAGAAGATCATATTTTTCCCCTATCTCTTCCAGAGAAGGTTCTCCGCTCCTGTCAGCATCCTCCTCTGCTCTGGCGAAGCAATAAGGACAGTGCTGATTGCACCTTTCCGTCACATCTATGAGTACGCAGCATGTTGTCTGCAGATGGTTCTCACATGTGCCGCAGTGGAGCGGACAGCTCCTGTCTTCAGGATCTCCCTTTGTGATGGCTCTCTCCGGCGGAATGTTTATGACAGGGCTTTTGACCCATTCTGTATAGTCTTCAGTCCTTTCCGCCACTGTTGTTCTCGAGGTGCCGTGCTCGGGACATTTTTTTATAAAATATACTATGCCGCCCTCCTCCGCGTAAAACGCCTCTACAGGCTTTTGGCAGACAGAGCATATGCTCTGCGTTTTCTCAAGTATCCGCATTTTCTTCATGTTTTTTGCTTCTTTTATCTCAGACTTCTTTTAATGATCTCTGCGCACGATCTCATGCTTTTAACGTATGTATTATTTATTTTGCAATACGCTATAACTATTGTCAATAAGCTATATCATTGTAAAATACGCTTTCCTGGCAGGCACGTAAAAACCCTCCTGTCAGATACCTTGCACTAAGCAGGAGGGTCCCTTACGAACAGGCTGACGTTTAGCCTGGCCAAAGTTTATGTTGATTATCTGCCGTATTTTCTATTGCGCCCGCAAATGATAGCACCGGTCGCAGCTGCACCCGCAGCCAGCATGGCCGCGATCCATAAAACAATGTTGCTGTCATCGCCGGTCTGCGCGGAGGCTGTATCACCTGTTTGGTCGCTGCCGGTCGGATCATCGGTATCTGCCGTAGTTCCCGCGGCAGGTATTTTCACCGCTGCTTTCTCATAGCCGCAGACAGTGCATTCCTCATGCTTTGAACCTGCTTCGGCTGCGGTAGCTTCTTTATCGACTACCCACTCGAACGTGTGGGCGACTTCATTCAGCTTTTCGCCGCACTCGGTACATTCCTTCCA
>CAWVKQ010000014.1:0-22734 GCA_963929955.1 Bacillota bacterium | reverse complement strand
TCATGTCAGTTCTTAAGCTCCACAGAGTCTGTTCCGAGCAGCTGGTTGGAATTTTTGTCATAGAGCTGGAACTTAAGAGTCCCTTCGCGTCCGAAGAGGGGTATGGGATACTGGAACCTGGCCGATATCTGCGAACCGCTTTTCCACTGGGAATCCAGGGAATAGACCTGACTCGATCCGTTCGGCCATGTTATTTCGTAATAGAGCTCCAGAGTCTCGGAGGGTTCTCCGCCGCTCAGCAGAACGTGAAAATATACGGTGTCGCTCCTGCTGGCTGTGCTCACGTCATTGGAAAAATCATCCTCGGACGTATTGGCTATGATCTTTATATGCCAGGCATAGTATGCATCGTAGATCTCCTGTATGCCGGGATAGCTGATGCTCCTGAGCTCAGTCATGTACTGAAGGAACGTATCGCCGCCTTCGCTCTGATTGGCCTCCACGAAACCGAATTTCGCCTGATTGATCTTATCCGAAAGCTCTTTGCTTTCCTTCATATCGGAAGCGGTATAATAGGCGGCGAGGGCTTCCTCATACTGGCCGTCCATATAGTAACCGTCGCCTATGGATATCCAGCAGTTTCGTATCATGGCCTCTGAATCCTCATAGTCGCCGAGAGATTCATAAACTTTTATGGCTTCGGCGTATCTGCCGTCAGCCTGAAGCTGCTGTGCCTCATCGTATTTTTTTGCAGGAGCAGCATAATGTACATAAGCCATGTAAGCGCATATGGACAGAGCTATCAGCACTGCAAGCACGACGGATATGATTATTATGAGTCTGCGGCGGCTGACAGGCTTTTTCTTTTCGGTCACTTCAGCGGGAAGAAGAGGCTTTTCGTCTGAGGCGGGACGCTCCGGCTCAGGCGCCTTTTCTTTTTCGCGGGGCTCCTGCTGCTTTGGGGGCTTGTTTTCTTTCTTTTCGGCGGATACGGATCTTTCATCCTTTTGAGTGTCGCCTGCCTGTTCCTCTGAAGCGCCCTGCATGTCTCTTAGTTTTTTGTTGGGATTTTCAGTGGCTCCCTCGGGTCTGTGGAGTATGAACAGGGATCTAAGCAGGCTTTTTTCAAGACCGCAGTTCGTGCATATGTCGCCATCGTTTATATGGCCGCAGCTGCATGACCAGTAGTCTCCGAACTCTTCGAACCAGTATTTTGGCTTTGTTGGAGCTGAAGCGAAGTGCTCGAGTATATCTTCGTATATGTCGTCGTCCGGAGTGAGCGGGCGAGGCTCATATACCTGAGTCATACTGTTGTCGGGATTTTTTTTCTTTGCTTCTGCGATCTCCTTAAGATCAGCCACCTTTCGGGTGCCGGCAGCCGGATCTTCCGCATCGCGGTCATCGCCGGCTGAGCTTTCGAGGCTGTTCTTGCCGATGGCGTCTCTTACGGATATGCTGCTCTTTGCCTGGACTTCGGCGTTTTTTTCCTCGGATTTCCCGCCGCTGTCAGCGAGAAGAGATCCCTCCTGAGGCAGATCCTGCGACATGAGGGTCCTTGTGTCGAATTCTTTCTGATATCTCAAGTTCTTCAGCTTTTTCAACGTATCCTGCTCCCTGTAATTACAAAAAATAATACAATAATATATTATATCAGCAAACTTTTTTTTTAACAAGCGGAACGGTTTTTTTAATAGGGTTTGAACTGTTGAAAAATCAAGACATATCAAGTTTTTGTATGTATTTTGTATAATTTTAAGTACAAGGTTGACAAAGGCCTTTTACTAAGCTAAAGTATATGGTAATGTGCGATATTTAGTACAAAATTCAGGCTGGCACAGAAGTTGCTTACAGCCAACTTTAACGGAGGATTGATCATGACACAGAAAGTAATGAAAACAATGGACGGCAACACGGCTGCGGCTCACGTATCCTACGCCTTTACAGATGTTGCATCCATATATCCAATAACGCCGTCATCCACGATGGCCGAGGTGGTCGATGAATGGGCTGCCTACGGCAGAAAGAACATATTCGGGCAGACGGTCAAGGTAGCGGAGATGCAGTCAGAGGCCGGAGCTGCGGGAGCTGTTCACGGATCGCTGGCAGCAGGAGCGCTCTCCACTACATATACGGCTTCTCAGGGACTTCTTCTGATGATACCGAATATGTATAAGATCGCAGGAGAGCTCCTTCCGGGAGTATTCCACGTAGCGGCCAGAAGCGTGTCTACTCACGCCCTGTGTATATTCGGAGATCATTCGGATGTTATGGCATGCAGACAGACCGGATTCGCGATGCTTGCCTCAGGTTCCGTACAGGAGGTAATGGATCTGGGAGGGATAGCTCACCTTTCCGCCATAAAGGGAAGGGTGCCTTTCCTTCATTTCTTCGACGGATTCAGGACGTCTCACGAGGTCCAGAAAATAGAAGTCTTCAGCTACGAGGATTTCAAAAAGCTCGTGGACTGGGATGCTGTGCAGGAATTCAGAGACAGGGCTCTCAATCCGGAGCATCCGGTGATCAGGGGAACTGCGCAGAACCCGGATATATTCTTCCAGGGAAGAGAGGCTGCCAATAAATTTTACGAAGCCATCCCTGAAGTGGTCGTAGAGTACATGAACAAGGTGAGCGAGCTTACAGGCAGAAGCTATAAGCCTTTTGACTATGTGGGAGCGCCTGACGCGGAGAGAGTTGTCGTAGCCATGGGTTCGGTATGTGAGACCATAGAAGAGACAATAAACCATATGAATGCTGACGGGGCAAAGGTCGGTCTCATAAAGGTAAGGCTTTACAGACCTTTTGTGAAGGAATACTTTATGAACGCGCTGCCTGATACGGTAAAGAGGATAGCTGTTCTGGACAGGACGAAGGAGCCGGGAGCTCTCGGAGAGCCGCTTTACCAGGATGTCAAGACCCTGCTGTTCGATGAGGAAAATGCTCCTGAGGTTTACGGAGGCCGTTACGGACTGGGATCAAAGGACACAAATCCTGGAATGATAGAGGCGGTATATGAGAATCTTAACAGCGACAAGCCTGTAAACCACTTTACGGTAGGCATAGAAGACGACGTTACGAACCTTTCGCTGCCTTATGTACACGGCATTGCCATGGAGCCGGAAGGCACCATAAAGTGCAAGTTCTGGGGACTCGGTTCCGACGGTACCGTAGGAGCCAATAAGACGGCCATAAAGATCATAGGTGATAAGACTGACATGTATGCTCAGGGATACTTTGCATATGACTCAAAGAAATCCGGAGGAGTTACCATATCTCATCTGAGATTCGGCAAACACCCTATACAGTCAACATACCTTATAAACCAGGCCGACTTTGTAGCGTGCCATAACCAGGCGTATATAAGACAGTATGATATGCTGAAGGATCTGAGAGAGGGCGGGATATTCCTTCTCAATTCCCTCTGGAGCGATAAGGAGCTTGAAGAGCACCTTCCTGCAAAGGTCAAGAGAGATCTGGCGACAAAGAAGGCAAAATTCTATGTGATAGATGCAGGAAAGATAGCGGAAGAAATAGGACTGGGAAGCAGAATAAACATGATAATGCAGTCTGCATTCTTCAAGCTGACAAATGTAATACCTATCGATGATGCCGTTAAATACCTCAAGGAGGGTATAGAAAAGTCATACGGCAAGAAGGGACAGAATATAGTTGACATGAACTGCGCTGCCGTGGATCAGGGGATATCAGCCATAAGACAGGTTGAAGTGCCTGCCGGATGGGCCGATGCGAAGGACCCTGAGGGCAAGGCGGTAGAGCTTCCTGAATTCATAGAGCAGGTGCTCATACCGATGAACAGACAGGAGGGAGACGATCTTCCTGTAAGCGCGTTCGACGGTATCGAAGACGGTACGTTCCCTTCAGGAACAGCCGCGTACGAAAAGCGTGGAGTTGCGGCGCATCTGCCTGAGTGGATCCCTGAAAACTGCATACAGTGCAACCAGTGCTCATTCGTATGTCCGCACGCTGCCATCAGACCGGTGCTTCTCGATGAGGAGGAAAAGGCAAATGCTCCGGCAGGATTTGAGACTGTCAAGGCAAGAGGCAAGGAGCTCGAAGGGCTCCAGTACAGGATGCAGGTTTCGGCTCTGGACTGCCTCGGATGCGGGAACTGCGCGGACATCTGCCCTGCCAAGAACAAGGCTCTCGTTATGAAGCCGTTCGCAGAGGTGGAAAAGGAAAGCGAGAACTGGGAATACGGCGTAAAGCTTCCTAGAAAGGATGAACGTGTCAATGTACAGACAGTAAAGGGAAGCCAGTTCGCCAAACCTTATATAGAATTTTCGGGAGCATGCTCCGGATGCGGAGAGACTCCTTACATCAAGCTGGTAACTCAGCTTTACGGAGACAGGATGATGATCGCCAACGCAACAGGCTGCTCGTCCATCTGGGGAGCCTCAGCTCCTTCAATGCCTTACTGCAAGGATGAAAACGGCAGAGGACCTGCATGGGCAAACTCGCTGTTCGAGGACAATGCCGAGTACGGATACGGAATGGTAGTGGCGAACAAGCAGATAAGAAACAAGCTTGAAGAGACCATGAAGGCGCTCCTTGAGCTGGATATAGACGCAGAGCTTGAGACTGCTTTCAGCGAATGGATAGAGTACAAGGAAGACGGCACGATGACGAGAGAAAAGAGCGATAATGTGCTGGCTGCCATAGAAAACGCCAAGGGCATAAGCGGTGAGGCAAGAGAACTCTGCGACACTGTGATCGAACTTAAGGACTATCTTGTGAAGAAATCCATCTGGGCTCTCGGCGGAGACGGATGGGCTTATGACATAGGATACGGCGGTCTCGATCATGTACTGGCTTCAGGTGAGAACATCAACATCCTCGTATTCGACACAGAGGTGTACTCAAATACGGGCGGTCAGGCATCAAAAGCCACTCCTGTAGCCGCTGTTGCTAAATTCGCAGCTTCAGGCAAGAGGATAAAGAAAAAGGATCTCGGACTGATGGCAATGTCATACGGATACGTATACGTGGCTCAGGTCGGAATGGGAGCGGACAAGAATCAGCTTATGAAGGCCATAATAGAAGCGGAAAGATACGACGGACCTTCCATCATCATAGCTTACGCTCCGTGTATAAACCATGGACTCAAGAAGGGCATGGGCAAATCCCAGGAGAACATAAAAGATGCTGTTGATGCCGGATACTGGCACCTTTACAGATACAATCCTGACCTTAAGAAGGAAGGAAAGAATCCGTTCAGCCTCGACTCCAAGGAGCCTACGGCAAGCTTCAGAGACTTCATTATGGATCAGGTAAGATATTCATCTCTGGCCAAGGAATTCCCGGATGTTGCAGAGAAGCTCTTCGAGATGACAGAGGATAACGCAAAAGCCAAGTACCAGACCTACAAGGAGCTGTCAGACAGAGATACAGCGCTGCTGTAGGAAAAACATAGCTTTAAACAAAAGAGGCCGTTCAGCTTGAAACGGCCTCTTATACTTATCGTGTATTTATCACAGATCCTTATGGGGATCTGCGAGCCTGTGCATGGCAATATAAGCCTGACCCAGGGCTATGCCGCCATCGTTGGGGCTGACGGAGATATTGTAGTAAGGCGTAAAGCCGTTTTCACGCAGCATGAGCAGCGTATCTTCCATAAGTATTTTGTTCTGGAATGTGCCCCCTGTCAAAGCTACCTGTGAAACGCCGTATTTTTCGCGAATCGCAAGGCACTGATCAAGTATCATGCGTGATATGCGGCGGTGAAAGGACAGTGCAAGATCCGATGCTTCATCCTCACCGGGATGCGACTCGGCAAACGCGGCGGCATCCTCAAGCATTATGGCGCACTGACCTTCATAATCATTACGGTCCTTTATGCCGAGAAGACTTGAGACTCCGTCAAATAGCCTGCCCATGCTGGAGCTTTTCACAGTGTTTACGGAAGAAGAAACAGCAGCGATGATCAGACCGGAATCCGGCATCGACATGAGTCTTTTGCGGCCGTAAGCTATAATATCGGAAATATCTACAGCGATCTCACAGCAGGCTGAAGAATTTTCCCTGCCGGATCCCGATGCGGTATCAGAAGCGCAGATGTCTTCGATATGGCTCATATAGCCACGGTCAAAGGCGCATATGTAGCTCAGCGCCGAGCGTCTGGCATCCTTTACAGAGGAATCTCCGCCGATCATGTCCACATATTTCAGGTGGGCGGTACGGATGAATTCGCCGCCTTCGCATATGAGAAATTCACCGCCCCATATGCACCCGTCTGTCCCGTACCCGGTGCCGTCAAAGCTGACCCCTATGACTTTTCCGTTTATATGGTTCTCGGCCATCACAGAAGCTACATGAGCATGGTGATGCTGGACCTTTATGAGGGGAAGCCCTCTGTCAGCGGCATACTTTTCGGAGAATGCAGTCGTGTAATAGAGAGGATGCATGTCGCAGACAACGGCTCCGGGATCTATGCGAAAAAGCTTCGCAAGCCTTGAAACGTTTTTTTCATATAACTTCTGGTTCTCAACGGTATCCATGTCGCCGAAAAACTGGCTGATATAGGTGAAAGGCCCCTTTGTAAGGGCAAATGAATTTTTGAGCTGTCCCCCGGCTGCCAGTATCATCGCATCCCTGTCTGCTGCAGAGTCTTTCAGGCCGCCGCGGATATCCATGTACAGGGGAACGGGAGCGTATCCCTTTGAACGTCTTATCATCTGAGGCTGTCCGTCGATGACCCGGGCAACCGAATCGTCCGCGCTTACTCTTATGCTCCGTCTGTTATATATCATACCGTGGATGAGAGGTTCGCGCTCAAGCATCTGAACCATGTCATCATCTTCTTTTATCATAGGCATATCGGAAAGATTTGCGCTGGTGAATATGAGGGGGCTTATCCGGTCAAGGAGCATGTACTGGGCCGCGAATGAAGGAAGGAAGCTGCCTATGAAGCGGCTTCTGTTTATCTCAGGGCTGTCAGTCTTACGATGCTCAAGCAGTATAATAGGCCGTGCTGAGGAGCGGAGAAGCTTTTTTTCCGTGTTATTGACAAAACAGTGCTTCTCCACCTGGTCGGTGTCTCTGAACATTACGGCAAAGGGCTTGGATTCGCGTTTTTTTATATCACGGAGCTTTGATACAGCGGACTCGTTAAAAGGGTCTGCCACAAGATTATATCCGCCTACGCTTTTGAAGGCTATGACGCCGCCTCTTTTTAAAACGCGGGCTGCGTGATCCAGTATATCCGTGTCGCGTGAGAAGCTGTTATCCCGATGAGTGCGTGATCGCGGATTTGACTGCCACAGCAGCCGCGGTCCGCAGTCATGGCACGATATGGTCTGAGCGTGATACCTTCGGTCGTCTATATCCGTATACTGGCCTTCACAGAAGCCGCACATGGGAAAATCGGACATGGAAGTGTTCTCCCTGTCATAGGGTATCCTGTCTGTTATAGTGTATCTGGGACCGCATGCCATGCAGCTTATAAAGGGATGCATGTAGCGTGGATCATCCTCTGTATAGAGCTCTCTGAGACAGTCGGGGCATATGGCGAGATCAGCCGGTATCATAGCGGCTTCATCATCGCCTTCAGCGCTTTTTATGATGGTAAAGGAATCGAATGGACGAAAAGCCACGGGCTCCCGCCTGATATGTACGATCTCCGCGGGAGCAGGCTTGTTTTCTGAGATGTGTTCGATAAAAGAGGATATGCGTGAAGGAGTGTCGGTAACGGTAACTTCAACAAGTCCTCCTATATTGAGGACTTCGCCCTTCATGTTCATCTCCCTGGCGGTTTTCGCCACAAAGGGCCTGAAACCAACGCCCTGCACTATTCCCCAGAATTTAATTCTTTCGCTTTGTTTTGAAGCCAATTTGCAACCTCCTCGTAACCCTCGCCGGTTTTTCCGGAAACCTTGAATACAGGAGCGGTCTTGTTGAGAGCCCTTACGCCCTTCATGAAGTATTCCTCGTCAAAATCAAGATAAGGGATGAGATCCACCTTGTTTATGAGGATTATATCGGCCTTTTCAAAGGCAAGGGGATATTTGTAGGGCTTGTCGCTGCCTTCGGTGACTGTGGAGATGAGCATCATGACATGCTCTCCGATGGTGAATTCAGCGGGGCACACGAGATTGCCTATGTTTTCTATGAACAGTATGCCGGGCTCGGGAAACTCCATGTGGCCGGTAGCATGCTCCACGAGAGGAGCATCAAGATGGCATTCCCCGTGAGTGTTTATCTGGTAAGTGGAGATGCCGAGTGAGCTGAGTTCTTTTGTGTCGATATCGGACTCAATATCTCCCTCTATGACATAGGGCTTCATATGGAGATGATTTACTATATTTTTCAGAGAAGTCGTTTTCCCGACTCCGGGAGCGCCCATCTCATTCACCACAAGTACGCCGTGAGCGGTCATGTGATGGTTTACGTGTTCTGCGATATGGTCGTTTTCATCGAGGATCCCCTCCATGACATTTATCTTCTTTATATCGTGCATGATTTACCTCCCGAGATTATTCTATCTCAATGCTTTCAACATAAAATTCCTTGCCGATATCGGTAGGCTCGCCCTGTCCTCCGCACCTGGGACAGTCAAAGGTCATCGGCTGTTTTTTGAAAAGGCAGCCGCAGTCGGGGCATCGGAGCTTCGGCTCTATATGCTCTATATTGACCTCCGCGCCTTCACACAGCGTCCCCTGGGATATTATATCAAAGTACATCTGTACGGAATCGCCCACATATCCGGAATAATCTCCTATGACAAGGTTTACTGCGGTGACCCTGGAGCCGCCGGACTTTCTGCAGTGCTCCTCCGATATCTTTATTATCTGCTGCGTTATGGGATACTCGTGCATATAAACTCCTGGATACAAAATAAAAACACATATATTCATATATATTATATGTGTTTTGACTGCTATACTCAAGTTTAAAAATTACAGGTCGTCTTTTTAAAAGGAAATTGGATTTGTGCCCGGATGTTAAAGATGACTTAAATATTTTGTATATATACCCCGTGAATGTTTGTAATGTGTTAAGATATATGTTACAGAAATAGAGAAAAAAGAGAGCTGCTCTGATACAATGGTTTTCGACCAGAAAGACAAGTATCAGTAAGGAGTATCTCTCATGAATTGCAGAAGAGTATTTCTCAAAGTGTAACAAATGTGTTGACAGCAAAGACAAGTGAACAACAGAAAAATAGTAAAGCTATTGATAATGGCAAAAAAATATGCTATCATCATGGCATAAATATATACTATTTTGAAGAAAACAAAGTAACGTTTAATTAAAAGAAAGGACAAAGCGATCAAAAAAATATGCAGATCCGTGGGCTTCATAAAATGACAAATGAAATAAGCAAAATCAACAACAAAACAGCGCAGCAATGGATCAATGACGTTGCTGCCATGACAGAGGCTGCAGATATCATCGTCATTGACGGCAGTGAGGAGCAGTTGGAAAAGCTGAGAAATGCAGCAATGGAAACAGGAGAGCTCATCGAGCTGAATCAGGAACTTTTGCCGGGATGTTATTTACACAGAAGCGATATCAATGATGTGGCAAGAGTCGAAGGACGTACCTTTATCTGTTCTGAAAAAAAAGAAGATGCAGGCAGCACCAATAACTGGATGGCACCTGCGGAAATGAAAGGGATATTAAAGGATATTTGCACGGGATCCATGAAGGGGAAGACTATGTATGTCGTTCCGTATTCAATGGGAAAACCGGGATCAGCTTTTGCGAAATACGGATTTGAGCTCACTGATTCCATATACGTTGTCATGTCCATGGTGATAATGACCAATGTTGGAAAAGCTGTTTTAGATGCTATGGGGGATAGCAGAGATTTCATCCGAGGGATCCATGCGACCGATCAGCTGGATCCTGAAAAGAGATATATTGCGCAATTTCCGGAAGAGAATACGATTATATCGGTAAATTCCGATTATGGAGGGAATGTGATCCACGGCAAGAAGTGCTTTGCCCTGAGGATCGCATCTGTATTGGGAAGAAAAGAGGGCTGGATGGCAGAGCATATGCTGATTCTCGGTCTTGAAAACCCTCAGAAGGAAGTGAATTATATTGCGGCAGCATTTCCGTCCGCTTGTGGTAAAACCAATCTGGCAATGATGATTCCGCCGGAAGGATATAAAGCAAAGGGCTGGAAGGTATGGTGTGTCGGTGATGACATCGCATGGCTCCGCCCCGGAGAAGATGGAAGGCTGTGGGCTGTAAATCCTGAAAATGGATTTTTCGGAGTCGCACCGGGCACCAGCGAGAAAACCAATCCCAATGCCATGAAAACGACGAGGAAAAACACAATTTTCACCAATGTTGCCCTTGTTCAGCAGAACAAAACTGTCTGGTGGGAAGGAATGACGGAAAACCCACCTGCGGGAGATATCATCGACTGGAAGGGAGAACTGTGGGATAAGGACAGCGGTGAAAAGGCAGCACATCCAAACAGCCGTTTTACCGCACCGGTAACCAACTGCCCTTGCCTGAGCGATGAGTATAAAAAAGGTCATGAAGTCCCTATTTCAGCCATTATTTTCGGCGGCAGAAGAGCTAAAACAGCGCCGCTGGTGCTTCAGAGCAGAGATTGGATCCATGGCGTCTTTCTGGGATCCACCATGGCAAGCGAAAGGACAGCGGCTTCTGACGGTGTCGTTGGTGTTGTCAGAAGAGATCCTATGGCGATGCGTCCGTTCTGCGGGTATAATATCTGTGATTATTTCAGCCACTGGCTTGAAATGGAAGAGAAATTAAAAAATCCGCCAAAGATTTTTACCGTGAACTGGTTTAGAAAGGATGAAAACGACAACTTTATCTGGCCGGGTTTCGGTGAAAACATCAGAGTGCTTGAATGGATCATAAAACGCTGCAAGGGAGAATGCGATGCGGTGGAAAATGAACTGGGCTATGTTCCGTGCAGGGGAGACATAAATCTGGAAGGTTTGGAGATGTCTGAGGAAGAACTGGAAGATATCCTCGCAGTGGATCATGATGACTGGGAACTTGAATGTGAACAGATAGAGGAATTTTACAAGAGCCTGCAGGATCCGCTCCCGGATGAATTGATCGGTATGTTGAAGCAGTTGGAGAAAAACCTGAATATATCGTAAGGTATATAAAAAAGGAGGAAAAATGTTCGGAATTAAGAGCAATAAGAATAAAGAAAAGAGTGCGGCACTTTCACAGAATCAAAGCAGACTGAAGATCACAGAAACAGTTTTGCGAGACGGCCAGCAGTCATTAGCGGCAACCAGAATGACAACGGATGACATGTTGCCTATTCTTGAAACTATGGACAAAGTGGGATACCATTCATTGGAATGCTGGGGCGGAGCAACCTACGATACCTGCATCAGATTTCTTCAGGAAGATCCATGGGACAGACTGAGAAAGATCAGGAGCATTGTGAAGAACACAAAGCTTCAAATGCTTCTAAGAGGGCAGAATCTGCTTGGTTACAGACATTATTCCGATGATGTTGTAACATTTTTCGTCCAGAAAGCAATTGCAAACGGAATAGATATCATAAGAGCTTTCGATGCCTTCAATGATCTGAGAAACCTTGAAACTACAGTGAATGCAGTGAAGAAAGAAGGCGGAGAAGTACAAATTGCCATCTCATATACATTGGGCGACGGATATACACTGGATTACTGGAAGGAGCTGGCGAAGCAGATGGAAAGCATGGGCGCGGATTCCATTGCCATCAAGGATATGTCAGGACTGCTTCTGCCTGAGGATGCAGGTGAATTGGTAAAGGCGCTGAAAAGCACCGTGAAGGTTCCGATCCAGCTGCATACACATTGTACGACAGGCATCGCGATGCTAAGCTATATGAAAGCCATAGAAGCAGGAGTGGACATAGTTGACACTGCGATTTCTCCATTTGCTGAAGGCTCAAGTCAACCTGCTACCGAAGTTCTCGCCAAGGTTCTGGAAGGGACTGCAAGAGATCCGGGATTTGATCAGGAAGTGTTGGCTAAGATCGCCGACCATTTCAAGCCGATCAGAGACAGATTTTTGTCAGAAGGAATATTGGATCCTAAAGTAATGGGTGTGGACGTTAAAGGGCTGCAGTATCAGGTTCCCGGCGGAATGCTGTCAAATCTGATTTCACAGCTTAAAATGCAGAATGCCATGGATAAATTCGAGGATGTTTTAAAGGAGATCCCTAAAGTAAGAGAAGATCTCGGACAGCCGCCGCTGGTCACTCCTTCTTCACAAATCGTCGGTACACAGGCGTTGCTTAATATTTTATCAGGGAATCGTTATCAGATGATGGCAACGGAGTGTAAGGAGGTTTTACGAGGAAAATACGGCAAAACGATAAAGCCGTTTAACAAAGATCTTCAGAAGCAGGTTCTCGGCGATACAGAGCCAATCACTTGCAGACCTGCCGATCTTCTTGAACCGGAGCTTGATAAGCTCAAGACGGAAAGCGCGCAGTATTCCATACAGGAGGAAGATGTATTGACATATGCGCTGTTCCCTCATGTTGCAGTGGACTTTTTTACTAAAAGAGCTGCCGGAGGTATGTAAAGGTTCTTTGACAACGGAAGATGAGGATCATAGGTGCAAGGGACGATGTTCACTTGCCTTGATGAAGAGTTGAGATAGGTGCCTGGAACGCATAGAGGTTTATCTATCGAAAGAATAATAAAAGCGGCCTTCCGGCGGTGCTGTATGCACTCGCCCGGGCCGCTTTTATCAGAAGGTGACCAAACAGGAAAAACTATCCGGCGAGATCCCCGATTGGGGAGATGCGATCGTATGGAGCGAATCCCACAGATCCGGTGAACACCCCGGTTATTGAGACCGGGTGTCACCGATTTTTTTGTCCCGCAACCGGCAAAAGCCTGAAAACGCAGCAAAAAAGAAAGCCGGTTTTTCGGATCCATGGGATCATACTATTTTAGACTCTCTTTTAAAATCAACATTAGATTTGTGCCCGGATGTTAAAGATGACTTAAATATTTTGTGTACATACCCCGTGAATGTTGACATATCCGGCTTACGGAAATATAATTTTGAATGGCTTACAAAATATATATTCATCGTTAGGAGAGTGATTTTCTTGAGAGATCAATGGAGCAACAAACTTGGTTTTTTACTGGCAGCCATAGGCTCGGCCGTGGGGCTGGGCAACATATGGAGGTTTCCGTACGTAGCCGCAACCAACGGCGGCGGGGCCTTTCTCATACCGTATTTTTTCGCTATCATAACAGCCGGTATCCCGATACTGATACTGGAGTACACCATGGGAAAGACATACAGAGGAGGAGCTCCCGTTACCTGGGCGCGAATGAACAGAAAGTTCGAGTGGCTGGGATGGATGCAGGCTATGATAGCCTTTGTCATAGGAGTGTATTATTTTGCCATAATCGTATGGGTCGTAAGCTACATAGGATTCTCATTTACCCAGGCATGGGGAGACGATCCTTCGGCGTTTCTCGCCGAATACCTGGGGCTTACGGACAGCGCGCTGGAGCTCGGAGGGATACAGCTCCATCTTCTCCCGCCTTTCATACTCATATGGGCCATAACGGCCTTCATAATGTATAAAGGAATCAGCAGGGGAATAGAGATGGTGTGCAAGATATGCCTGCCTATACTTTTCATCCTTACCCTCATACTGGTGATAAGGGGAATAACCCTTCCGGGAGCCGTGGACGGACTCAATTATCTCTTTACGCCTGAATGGAGCGCCCTCAAGGATCCTTCCGTATGGGTAGCCGCGTACGGACAGATATTCTACAGCCTTTCCGTTGCATTTGCCATAATGCTGGCATATTCCAGCTATCTGCCAAGGGAGACTGACGTAGTGAACAGCGCATTCATAACAGCCACGGCAAATCACGGATATGAGCTCTTCGCAGGCATAGGAGTATTCAGCATCATGGGATATATGGCTATGGTCCAGGGAGTTGCAGTGGAGGATGTGGCCGGACAGGGAATAGGCCTTGCCTTCATGACTTTCCCTACCGCTATCAGCACGCTGCCGGCACTTAACGCGCTGTTTGGAGTATGCTTTTTCGGAACACTGTTCACGGCAGGCATTACCTCGCTGGTGTCCATACTGCAGGCAGTGATATCGGGCTTCCATGATAAGTTTGACATAGACCATAAAAAAGCGGTGACGATAGTCATGGTGCCTGCTTTCATACTGAGTTTCCTCTTCATAACAGGAGCGGGAATGAACATACTGGATATAGTGGACGCCTTTATAAACAATGTGGGCCTTGTAGCCAGCGGAGCTCTTGAAGTCATACTGGTGGGATGGTTCTTCGATCTTGAGAGCATAAGGCAGGAGGCCAACAGGTTCTCCAACTTCAGCATAGGAAAATGGTGGTGCTATACGCTTAAGATAGTTACGGTGGTAGTGCTGGGAATAATGATAATCCTCAATCTCATAAGCTACATAAGAGACGGGTACGGAGGATATCTCATAAGCGATCTGGCTGTATTCGGATGGGGAGCCATACTGTTCGTAGCCATAGCGGGAACTGTGCTGACGGTAATGAAAGGCAAGGACGGCTACAGAGATCTTGATAGGATCTCACAAAAGGAGGTGGCGTGATGAACACAAGCGCAATAATAATGATGCTCATAGGCTGCATCGGGCTTTGGGGCGGATGCGCCGCAGCATGCTTTATCGCCTACAGACACAGTAAAAGACAGAAACAGAGCAATAACGAAAACTGAAAACATCATCTGAGAGGACTGCCGCATAAACACGCAGTCCTCCTTTGTTTCAAGTGGTACATATAGGAACTAAACATATTTACTATTTTACGTCAAACTAGTATAATAAACAATGTATGCAGGAAATCGGAGGTCCACACATGTCTATTGAAAAGGTAAGAGAATATTTCAGGGAGCTCGGGATAGATGACAGAATAAAGGAATTCGACGTTTCAAGCGCTACCGTAGAGCTGGCGGCCAAAGCCGCGGGGACGGAGCCTGCAAGGATATGCAAGACAATATCGTTCAAAAATCCCGATGGAGGCTGCATCCTGATACAGACCGCGGGCGACAGTAAAATAAATAACAGCAAGTTCAAAAAACAGTTCGGATTCAAGGCTAAGATGCTCACGCCCGATGAGGTGCTGGAATATACGGGACATGCTGTGGGAGGCGTGTGCGCCTTTGGGGTCGAGAGAGAAGATGTGGATATATACGCCGACGTTTCAATGAAGCGTTTCGAAACGGTCTTTCCGGCGTGCGGAAGCAGCAACAGCGCCATAGAGCTCACCCTTGAGGAACTGGAAAAATACTCAAAGGCTATCGGCTGGATAGACGTATGCAAGCTTCCTGAGGAAGAATAAACGAAAGAAGGTAAATAAAATGTGCATAGCCATACCCGGCAGAGTGGTTGAACTGAACGGATCTGCCGCCAAAGTGGATTTTAACGGCAACACGGTAAATGTCAATACAGGACTGGTGGAGCCTGAGGTGGGCCAGTATGTGCTGGTACACGCAGGGTGCGCCATAGAGGTCATGGAAAAGGACAGAGCTCAGGAGCTTATAGATCTGTTTTCTGAGCTTGAGGAGCTCCAGCAGGAAAGCATGTAATCAGTATGGATATAAAAGAGATAATAGACTTTCTCTCATCATACAGAGGAAGGCAGATAAAAATAATGGAGGTGTGCGGTACGCATACATCTTCCATATTCAAAAATGGCATCAGGAGCCTCATATCCCCTGATATAAAGCTCATATCAGGGCCGGGCTGCCCTGTATGCGTGACACCTGTTTCCTTCATAGACAGGTGTGTGGAATACGCCTGCGCCGGGGATCATACTCTGCTGACATTCGGAGACATGATGAAGGTTCCGGGAAGCGAAGGGAGTCTTTCCGAGGCAAAGGGAAGAGGAAAAGCCTCCATAGAGATAATGTACTCGCCTTTTGAAGCTCTTGAAAAGGCGGAAAAAAACAGGAACATTACGTATGTGACGGCTGCCGTGGGATTTGAGACGACAGCGCCCGCGTATGCCCTCCTCATAAAGGAAGCGGAAAAGAGGAACATAAAGAATATCAGACTTGTTACAGCTCTTAAGACCATAGTTCCGGCTCTCAGATGGATATGTGAGAACCAGGAAGACATAGACGGATTCATATGTCCGGGCCATGTGAGCGTTATAACGGGGAGCGATATATACAAGTCTCTGGCTGAAGAGTACGGCAAGCCTTTTGTGATCGCCGGATTCGAGGCTGAGCATATACTTGCCGCGGTATACAGGATACTCAAGCAGATCTGTGAAGGCAGCGGAAAAACGGAAAATCTTTATACAAACGCTGTAAGAAGCGAAGGAAACTTAAAGGCTATTGAGGTCATGAATGAAGTGTTCGAGCCGGGACCCGCAATGTGGAGAGGGCTTGGCATAATAGAAGATTCGGGACTTTATCTCAGGGAGAGCCTTTCCGGTTACGACGGAGGAAGCAGAGAACTTTACAGGGACATGGAGCTTCCGGAAGGGTGCCGATGCTCAGATGTGATAGTGGGAAAGATAAATCCGGATCAGTGTCCCATGTTTGCTGAAAGCTGTACTCCCGTGAAACCTTTCGGTCCGTGCATGGTATCGGCTGAGGGAGCGTGCGGCATATGGTACAGAAACGTCAACTGATCTCTTGGAGGAGGTAATATGAAAATAACTATGGCTCACGGCAGCGGAGGTAAATCCTCTGCGGCTCTCATGAAGGACATATTCGGAAAGCACTTCAAAAATCCCGTGCTTGACAAGATGGAAGATGCCGCTGTAGTGGAAGCTGAGGGACTTATGGCATGCAGCACCGATTCGTTTGTCGTAACGCCTCTTGTGTTTAAGGGCGGAGATATAGGAAAGCTCTCGGTGTGCGGCACTGTCAACGACCTTTTGATGATGGGCGCTGTACCCAGATATATAACATGCGGTTTTATAATGGAAGAAGGATTGGAAACAGACCTGCTGGAGAAAATAACAGTATCGATGGCAAAGCAGGCCGCCGGTTCCGGAGTAAGGATAATAGCAGGCGACACAAAGGTGGTCGAGGGAAACGGAGGACTATATATAAACACCACCGGCATAGGATTTGTCCCTGAAGGAAGAGACGTAAGCAGCGGTAACTGCAGGCCGACGGATGCGGTGATACTTTCGGGGAATCTCGGAGATCATCACGCCTGTATACTGAGCCACAGGATGGAGATAGAAAACGATATAGAGAGCGACTGTGCGAGTCTTGAAGACGTAGTGGAAGCTCTTTTCAGAGAAGGCGTGAATGTCAGAGCCATGAGGGACGTGACAAGAGGCGGTCTGGGCACTGTCATAAACGAAATAGCGGAAAGCTCGGATTGCATGATAGAGCTGCTGGAGGACAGCATCCCCGTATCGCCTGAAGTGAGAGGATTTTCGGACATACTTGGCCTTGATCCTCTTTATATGGGAAACGAAGGGAAGATGATAGCGGTGGTTGCTGCAGAAGATGCTGAAAAAGCCCTTAAAGCCGTTAAAAATACAGAACACGGGAAAAACGCCGCCATAATCGGCCATGTATGCGAAGGCAGCGGCGCCTATATAAAGACAAGGCTGGGAGCCACAAGAAGGTTCGATGTGCTTTACGGAGAAGGCCTTCCGAGGATATGCTGATCCCGGAGGGCGTTACCTGGAAGGAGAGATCTTTATCGTATGGAGCTTAAGCAGGCAGGGGAAAAGACCTATTATATAGAAAACAAGACAAACATAGGGCTGTATATGACAGGCAGCGACACTGTATGTCTTATAGATACAGGGTCAAAGGGAGACGGGGAAAAAATAGACGCAATATTAAAGGAAATGGGCTGGGAGCTGGATTATATAATCAATACCCATACTCATATAGATCATCTGGGCGGCAACGAGTATCTCATGAAGAAATACGGCGTGACCGCCTATTGTACGGATTACGATATGGCGTTTGCCCATTATTCGGATCTGGAGGCGGCGTATATGAACGGAGGGTTTCCGTGCAGGAAGCTGAGAAACGTATTTTCCCATCCGGGAATGATAGGCTTCAAGGCCATAGAAAACGCGCGTCTTGAAGGGATAGAATGGACTTACCTTCCGGGACATACCTTTGGAATGATAGGCGTGAAGACCGGGGACGACGTATGGTTTCTGGCTGATTCTTATCTTGGGAGATATCTTCTTGATAATTATCCATTCGGATATCTTTACGATGTTAAGGGATACCTGGATACTCTTGACAAGGTCGGCAACCTTAAGGGAACCATGTTTATTCCTTCGCACGGAGAAGCGGAAAGCGATATAAGCTCCATAACCGATATGAACAGGAAGAATATCAGGAGTATGATATCCATGATAAAGGATATATGCTCAGAACACATTTCCTTTGACCATATTCTTAAAGAGATATACAGCAGACTTGGGATGCGCGCGACGACTTCTCAGCATGCGCTTCTGTCTGCCACAACAAAGAGTTATATAGGATATTTGCAGGACAGAGGAGATCTGGAATGCAGATTCATAGATAATATAATGACGTGGAAAGCCATGTAAACAGGCAAAAGGAGGTATTTTAAAATGACTGCGAAAATAGCTATTAACGGATTCGGAAGAATAGGGAGACTTGCGTTCAGAAAGATGTTTGCGGATGAAAGATTTGAGATCGCCGCGATAAACGACCTGACAACTACAGAGATGCTGGCTTATCTGCTGAAGCACGACAGCGTACAGGGAAAATTCCCGTACACCGTGGACAGCGACGATGAGAATATAATCGTTGACGGAAAGAAAATAAGGATATATAAGGAAGCAGATCCTGCGAAGCTGCCGTGGGGAGAGATCGGCATCGATATTGTTCTGGAATGTACGGGATTTTTCGCTTCAAAGGCAAAATCACAGGCCCATATAGATGCCGGAGCGAAGAAGGTAATAATATCAGCCCCTGCCGGAAACGATCTGCCTACCATCGTATACGGAGTAAACCAGGGAATATTGAAGGACAGCGACAACATAATATCAGCCGCTTCCTGCACGACCAACTGCCTGGCGCCTATGGCAAAGGCCCTGAACGATTACAGGGAGATACGTACGGGCTTCATGACTACCATACACGCCTATACGGGAGATCAGATGATACTGGACGGGCCGCACAGAAAGAACGACTTCAGAAGAGCAAGAGCCGGAGCGATAAACATAGTTCCCAACAGCACCGGAGCGGCAAAGGCTATCGGCCTTGTGATCCCTGAGCTTGACGGAAAGCTGATGGGCTCCGCGCAGAGAGTTCCCGTAGCCAGCGGATCGATAACGGTACTTACCGCCGTGTTGAAAGATTCCGGTGAGACTGTAACTCTTGAAGGCGTAAACAACGCCATGAAGGAAGCAGCGGATGAATCATTCGGCTACAATGAGGAGCAGATAGTATCCTCTGATATAATCGGTATGGAGTACGGCTCACTTTTTGACGCGACTCAGACACTTGTAGCCAGAAGCGGGACGGGCGTGTTTGAGGTACAGGTAGTATCCTGGTATGACAACGAGATGAGCTATGTTTCCCAGATGGTAAGAACCATAGGATATGTAGCATCGATGCTGTAAAAGCGAAGACAGGCAAAAACATACAAATATAAAACGGGCCGATGCATTAAGGTTTGATTTTCTTAATGCGTCGGCCCGTTTTCACATGAGTCATATGTTATAAACTAGTCGTCTATGGCTACCATTACGGATGTAGCCTTGATAACGGCATATGCAGGACTTCCCTTTGCAAGTCCGAGCTCCTTTATGGCTGCCATGGATATGGTGGCGCTTATTATGTTGCCTCCTCCGATATCGATCTTGACTATGCCGTTGACAGCACCTTCGTCAATACCTACTACGGTGCCTTTGAGTTGATTCCTGGCGCTTATTTTCATATTTGTTCTCCTTTCTTGTGAAAATATTGAGGAAACACTTTTACATTTATGATTTTACCATCGTGCGACCCGTCCGGAGATTGGCATAACAACGTTAAGGCCTAAAAATTTGAGTTTTGTCGGTAATATTTATACAAGCATATTGATAATAGCATCAAAAATTATGTATAATAGATATAATGTGAAAAAGCGGTGTTTGATAAAAAGCGGTTAAGAAGGGAGACTTGTATTATGAAGTATGAATGTGAACTCTGCGGATGGGTATACGATGAAGCGAAAGGCTGCGAAGAAGCCGGAATAGCTCCGGGAACCGATTGGAAGGATGTTCCAAAGGATTTTGAATGCCCTATATGCGATGCGGGGAAGGAGAAGTTCAAGGCCGAATAGCCGGGATTTCAGCGTATTTGACATAATATGACGAGCAATATATATTGATTGGACGGTGAAATTTTGAACGAAAAAAGAACAGCGTTTTTACTGATGTGCGGACTCGTATGCCTCTGGGGGATGGATTACGTGTTCGCAAAAGCAGCCCTGGAGATACTTGAACCCATGAATCTTCTGTTTTTAAAGTACTCGGTGGGGCTGCTGCTGGTTCTTGCTGTAAAGCTGAAAGTGGACAGAAAGACAATCGTGAGATTAAAGGATATCCCGTTTTTTGTTTTGTGCGCCATAACAGGGGAGATCCTTTATTTCTTCTGTGAATATACTGCCATGGACTATATACCGGTGTCGCTGATAACCATAATCCTG
Source organism: Bacillota bacterium (assembly GCA_963929955.1). Lineage (GTDB taxonomy): Bacteria > Bacillota > Clostridia > Peptostreptococcales > Anaerovoracaceae > Lentihominibacter. Next base: position 2,159 of record CAWVKQ010000014.1, on the reverse strand, counting down.
GCATTTGTTCCCGCTGTATCAATTATAGTGGAAAAGATCCTGTACAGGAGAAGGATATCCGGAAAGATGGTCCTGGGAGTGGCTCTTTGCATCGTGGGAGTGGCGGTAGTAATAGGCGCTGATTTCAGGGTGCTTTTCCAGGGACGGGCCGTTGGATATCTTCTGGCATTCGGAGCTGTGCTTTCGTGGAACGCATATAATTTCATAACAGCGGCGGTACATGAGCATTACTCAAGCGTGACTATGGCCTTTAACCAGCTTTGCTGCACTGTTATCATAGTTATGCCGTATGCTGTCCATACCATGCCTCCCATGGAAACATTCACACCACAGGTGGTGGGAGGTATAATATATCTGGGACTTGGGAGCGCTGGGATGGGATATATGATACTGGTCAGAGGGCTCAATGTTCTGGGGCCCACTATTTCGGCCATGTTTTCGAATTTCCTTCCGGTAACGGCCACCATATTCGGATGGCTGCTTCTCGGAGAAACTATAAGCCTGTTGCAGATCGCGGGAGGAGCGATAGTGATATTCTCATCCTGCATAGTGATAAAAGAAAAAGGTAAGATGGAGGAACGTTTAAATGGTGGTGGAGAAGCTGAATCTGACCATGTTGACTGATTTTTATGAGATAACCATGGCAAACGGTTATTTTTCCAGCGATATGGCGGACGATACGGCGTATTTTGACATGTTTTTCAGAAAGATACCGGATGGCGGCGGCTACGCCGTTATGGCAGGAGTCGAACAGGTTATAGATTATCTGGAAAACCTGGAGTTTACCGATGAGGACATAGAATATCTGAGAAGCAAGAACATATTCAGTGAGGAATTCCTCAAATATCTGTCGGAATTCAAGTTTACATGCGATGTATGGGCGGTGCCTGAAGGAACGCCTATATTCCCGGGAGAGCCCATCCTTACTGTGAGAGGACCGGTTATGCAGGCGCAGTTCGTGGAGACTATGATACTTCTTATAGTAAACCATCAGAGCCTTATAGCCACAAAGGCCAGCAGGATAGTCAGGGCAGCCGCAGGCAGGCCTGTAATGGAGTTCGGAACGAGAAGGGCGCATGGGACCGCGGCTGCGGTATACGGCGCCAGAGCAGCCTATATAGGAGGCTGCGCGGGAACGGCCTGCACCATAGCGGACAGAGAGTTTGGGATACCGGCTCTGGGAACGATGGCGCACAGCTGGGTCCAGATGTATGAGGATGAGTACGAGGCGTTTAAAAAGTATGCTGAAATATATCCTACAAACTGCGTACTGCTGGTGGACACGTATAATGTGCTCAAATCAGGCGTACCGGCGGCCATAAGGGTGTTCAAGGAAATGAAGCCTGAAAAGATGGGCATAAGGATAGACAGCGGAGATATAACGTATCTCACGAAAAAGGCAAGAAAGATGCTGGACGATGCAGGGCTCAAAGAATGCAGCATAGTGGTGTCGAATTCACTGGATGAATATCTTATAAGAGACGTTATATCAGAGGGAGCCTGCATAGATTCCTTCGGAGTGGGCGAAAGGCTCATAACGGCGGGATCTGAGCCTGTATTCGGAGGTGTGTACAAGCTCTGCGCTCTTGAGAAGAACGGCAGGATGATCCCTAAGATCAAAATAAGCGAAAACACCGAGAAGATAACGAATCCCGGATTCAAAACAGTGTACAGGCTCTTTGACAGGGATACTCACAGAGCTCTTGCGGATGTCATAGTTTTAGACGGAGAGACGATCCCTGAAGAAGACGGATACGAGATATTCGATCCAAAAGCTGTGTGGAAGCGCAAGAAGATGACGAATTTCTATGCCAGGAACCTGAGAAAGCAGATATTCAAGGCGGGCAAATGCGTATATGAAAGACCTTCAATAGATGAAATAAAATCATATTGCGCCGATCAGGTCGATGCTCTTTGGGATGAGACGAAGAGATTCGAGAATCCTCAGACATACTATGTGGATCTTTCATATGATCTGTGGAAGATGAAGCATGATATGATAGAAAATGTCAACAAGTAAAATAAAAGATCATAAAAAGACGGGATCGCCTTTTCAGGCAGTCCCGTCTTTTTATAGTATGACGGGCATGCCGTCAGTCTGTGGTGGAAGTCCACAAAGGGCGTAGTTGCCGACGAACCTGAAAGCGACTCCCAAGGTT
>CAWVKQ010000013.1:0-7028 GCA_963929955.1 Bacillota bacterium | reverse complement strand
GGAAGCAGCAATAAGCGGAAGCTCTTATGTGCCGCAGATAAGCCTTCTCCTACGCCTGCGGAGCTTTCAAAGGGCAATTTCTTTTTGAAAAGAGGTAGGCAAATGCATAAAGCTTTGTACAGGACTTACAGACCGGAGGTGTTCGATGAGGTCCTCGGGCAGGAGCATATAGTAAGGATACTCAGGAAACAGATAAATACCGATACGGCCGGACATGCGTATCTTTTCTGCGGGACGAGAGGAACAGGCAAAACGACCATGGCCAGGATACTGGCCAAGGGCCTGAACTGCGTTGGAGAAGGTGAGAGGCCGTGCGGAGAATGCAGCGTATGCAGAAGCATAAAGGAGGGCACGTATCTCGATGTGACGGAGATCGATGCGGCTTCCAATAACGGCGTGGACAATATAAGGGAGCTGAGGGAGAGCGTCAAGTATCCTCCGGCTGCAGGCAGGAAAAAGGTCTACATAATAGACGAAGTGCATATGCTTTCGCCGGGAGCGTACAACGCCCTTCTCAAGACACTTGAAGAGCCGCCTGAATACGTTGTATTCATTCTGGCAACAACAGAGCCTCACAGACTTCCCGCCACCATACTGTCAAGATGCATGAGGCTGGATTTTAAGAGAGTACCGGAAAGAAAGCTGATAGAGGGCATGGCGGACATATGCGAGAGGGAAGGCATAGAGGCCGATGAGAATGCTCTGAGGATAATCGCGGCCAATGCGGACGGATCCGTAAGAGACGGTCTCAGTATACTGGATCAGTGTATATCAGGCTCTGACGGAAGTATATGTTCGGCTGATGTTCTGGAATTTCTCGGAGCTTCCGGTGAGGAAACCTTTATAAGCCTTACTGACTGTGTCATAAAGGGCAAGACTGCGGAAGCCATAACTGTTTTAGGCGAGGCGCTTTCCGACGGAAAAGACGTGAGACAGTTTATGAAGGACTGGGTGAACCATTACAGGAACCTTCTCATGACAAAATTCATAAAAGATCCGCGGGACATAGTGAATATGTCTGCTGAAAATATAGACAGGATCAGAAAGCAGAGCGACTCGGCGGATCTTGAGGATATAAACAGAGGGATACTGGAGCTTTCAAGGACACTGAATGAAGCCAGGTGGTCCACACAGCCCAGGATACTTCTTGAGGTCGCCATAGTGAAGCTGTGCGGAGCTTCTGAAAAGCGTCCTGAGCCCGCTGCGGCAAGGCGTCGCGAAAGACCCTTAAAAGAACCGGACGCAGAGGCTGAAAAAGGAGAGGACGAAAAAACAGAGAGAAGAGAGCCTTCCGATGAGACGGACTCCTGTGATCTTGAAGACATATGGAGGGCTGTGTTTGAAGACGGAGAGGATGCCAAGGGCAGCTTCTACATAATAGGAAGCAGCAGCAGACTTGTCCGCATAGGTGAGGATAGTTTCACAGTCGAGACCTCATCAGAGCATGTGAGGGTACATGCGGAAAACAACAGGAAGCTTCTCGAAGATCTCATGGAGAAGCATACGGGAAAGCGCAGGATCATGGATCTTGTGATGACGGAAGATAAAAAAGAGGATAAGAAAGCAGGAGTCGAGGAGGCCGCGGCTGAAGCGGGAAGGCTCCTTGGCGTAACGGTTGAGATAAAATAGATTTGGAGGAAAAGAAATGGGAAAAGGAATGAAGGCAGGCAAAAAGCCGAAGGCTCCCGGCATGGGAAACATGCAGAAGCAGATGCAGCAGATGCAGGCCATGCAGAAAAAGATGGATGAGGTCCAGGCAGAGATAAACGGGATGGAGACTACCGCATCGTCAGGCGGCGGCGCTGTAACGGTAACTGTGACCGGGGCAAAGGAAATAAAGGATATACAGATAAAGCCGGAGGTGGTGGATCCGGACGATATAGAGATGCTCCAGGATCTCATACTTACGGCAGCAAACGAAGCGCTCAGGCAGATGGAAGAAATATCTCAGGGAGAAATGAGCAAGCTGACTGCGGGGCTTGGCATACCGGGGCTTTAAGGCGCTTGCGGCGGTACGGATCATGAAGTATTACGCAAAACCACTGAACAAGCTTATAAACGAGCTTTCCAGGCTGCCGGGAATAGGAGGAAAGACTGCTCAGCGGCTGGCTTTTCATATCCTTTCAATGGAGGACGGAGAGGCGTTTGCTCTGGCGGACGCCATAAAAGAGGCCAAGACCTCTATGAAGTTCTGCTCTGTGTGCGGCAATCTGACTGACGTGGATCCCTGCGCCATATGCTCTGACGATACGAGAGACAAAAGCATCATATGCATAGTGGAAAGCCCGAGAGATGTGGTAGCCATGGAAAAAATAAAGGAGTACCGTGGACTTTATCACGTTCTTCACGGAGTCATATCTCCTATGGAGGGGAGAGGGCCTGATGATATAAACCTCAGGAGCCTTATAATGCGTCTACAGGACAAGGACGTCAGGGAGCTTATAATAGCTACCAATCCAAACATCGAAGGGGAGGCCACGGCCATGTATATAGCCAGACTCGTAAAACCGGCAGGCATAAAGGTGACGAGGATCGCACACGGTATACCTGTGGGAGGGGATCTGGAATACGCTGACGAGGTAACGCTGCTTAAGGCAGTGGAAGGCAGGCGGGAGCTTTAAAAGGCCTGTCATAAAAATGAAAAAACGTTCATAATTTTTAAGAGGCGGATATACAGCCTCTTATTTTTTATGGCTTTTTATGGCAAAACGAAAAGGAGAAGAAATGGATTTTCATACGGAGACAACGGTGTTTCTCGCTTATGCGGCGGGGGCGTTCGCGGTCTGTTTGTTCGGGAGATTTCTTGCGGTTCCCTTAAAGCTTCTGTTAAAGCTTGCTGTCAGCAGCGTTGCCGGAGGAGCGGCGCTTTTCCTTATAAATTTTATCGGGAGCTGCATCAGCGGAGGCAGCTCGGATGTGACTGTGCCGTTGAATATGCTTACGGCAGCTCTGGCGGGAGTTCTCGGGATACCGGGAGTTATTGGTATGACAGGGTTTTTCTGGATACAGTCTCTCTTTTGATACGGTAAATAATCAAAAATGAGAAATTTGCGTATTTTATTGACACAGAGGAGGGGTGGAAAATATAATAAATTATCCGAAAATTCTATGAGTTGTCATAATTCTCGCAATAACGCAGCAAAAAAATAAAATCTCGATTATCTATACAGCATCCAGGCTCAAAGAATTTTGGTTCTTAAAAACATCTTGAAAGGAGGTAATGATATCCGGAACAGATAATTCAAGAAGGAGGAAAATAATGTCAGAAGAAAAGAAAGTAAACGCTTCCGAACCTCAGGAGCTAAAGCGCGGCATCAAAGGCTGGCAGGTAGCTTTCATAGGACTCGGAGGAGTTATAGGTTCATGTTATTTCTTGGGAGTCGGCTGGTGTATCCAGGTAATGGGGCCTTCGGTATTTTTCGCTTTCGCCGTTGTGGGGCTCATTGTATTCGGACTTATGATATCTTATGCGGAACTGCTTGTAAACCTGCCGAGAAAAGGCACATTCGTTGCCTATACCAATGAATTTTTAGGGCCGACACTGTCGGTGGGTATGGGCTGGTCCTTCTGGTTCAACTGGGTGTGCTACTGTCCTTCGGAGGCTATCGCCGTTTCATATGTGCTGCAGGAGCTGACGGGAAACAACAGCCCTATAGCGTATACGGCCTTTGCTCTCGGGACGATGGCAGCCCTTACTGTTATAAATCTCTGCGCTGTGGACATATTCGCGAAGATAGAATCGGGACTGGCCATAACAAAGGTCATCGTTATCATTTTATTTATACTCGTAGCCTTCGGCATATGGATCGGACTGTGGGGAAGCCCTGACAGCGCTGTCCTCGGAGCAGTCGAAGAAGGATTCAAGGGCATGGGGATCAACTTCGGAAGCGGGAGCATATACCACGATCTGTTCCCTAACGGAGTTTCCGTGGTGCTCATTCTCATGGTGGTCGTACTCGTTACTTTCCAGGGCACGGAGATAGTGGGCCTTGCGGCTTCAGAATCGCAGAACCCTGATAAATCGGTGCCTAAGGCATGCAGAAGCGTTACATACCGTATAGTGGGACTCTATCTCGTACCTATCCTGCTGGTACTGCTTCTGTTCCCTACTGAGCTGGCAACGGACGTGACTCCTGTATTCTCGGATGTAATGGCGGCTTACGGATTTGAAACTCTTTCGATAGTCTTCCTGGCAGTAGTTCTGGTTGCGGCGTTCAGCTGTGCCAACACGGGCTTCTACGGAACCGTAAGGTGCATGTACGGTCTTTCGGTGGAAGGGCTCGCGCCTAAGTTCCTCTCGAAGCTCAGCAGGAACCAGGCACCTCAGAGGGCGGTGCTTTTCACACTGCTGTTCATGTGGATAGTGCTTGTTATAGGTCTCATATCGGAGCTTACGGGATTCCTCTCGAATCTTTACGGCAACCTTCTGTCGCTTTCGGGATTCACGGGTACGCTGGCCTGGGTCGGCATTATAGCCTCCCAGAAGAGATTCAGGAGCAAGCTCAAAAAGAACGGATACGATCCGGAAACATGCCTGAAAGCACGGGTGAAGAAACCGCTTGCGTGGATACCTTGGTTCGCAATGATAGCTCAGCTGTGCTGCCTGATGGTGCTGGCCTTCGGAGACATACTGGATCCTGAAGGAAACGCGGGAGGAGGCATAGTGGTATTCTCCATAGCCGCTGCCGCGGTAGTCATTCCTATGATAGTGTACAAGGCAGCCAAGTCAGCAGGTAAAGTAGGCAACATAAATTCTCTTGGAGAGCATGAGAAGACATTTGAGGAGACATTCCCGAAGAGAAGGGATTAATGGAAAATAAAGGATGTAACTAGTTTAACCATAAAAAGAGAACAGATTTGCTGTTCTCTTTTTAATATTCTGAAAATTATTGAAACTTTTTTGGGCTGTAAGTATAATATAAGAATAGAAATCATATATGTCTTTTATTTATCGGAAGAGTTTTGAAAGGAGGGAAAAATGAGTCAGAAACAAACCAGCGCTCCTGTAGGCGTAGGCGAGCACGGACTGAAAAAACATGACATCAAGGTCTCGACTGTGGTGTTTATGATATTCTGCCTCTGTGCTGCCGGAGCATACGGCATCGAAGAGATGATGCCTGAGTCAGGCCCGGGACTCACGATCATAATGCTCATCGTACTGCCTATAATATGGAGCACGCCTCTTGGACTTGTGGCTTCCGAGCTGGGATCGGCAAGACCTCAGGAAGGCGGATACTACAAGTGGGTCCAGGAAGCGCTCGGAGAATACTGGGGATTCCAGGCAGGGTGGTGGAGGACCATATCCATCTACATAGATAATACTCTGTACGTTATTTTGGCGGGCGGATATCTGGCTAATGCCTTCGACTGGGGCTGGGGCATGGAATTTGCCTTTAAAGTGCTGATGATACTGGTGTTCACATACATAAACATAAGAGGAGTAAAGGATGTGGGCATTGTCAGCAATGTACTGGCGATACTGGTAATAGTCGCTTTCGGCATGGTCGCCGTATGCGGCTTCCTCAACTGGGAACAGAACCCTATGGAGCCTATAACCGCTGACGGGACCATAATGGGATTCTCGGGGATAGGCTTCGCTGACTGGGTATACTACATAGGAATGGGAATAGCTCTCGGAATGTGGATGTATGCCGGATATGAATCGATGTCGACCATAGCGGGCGAGATAGAAAATCCTCAGGTCATACCAAAGGCGACCATGATAACGGTGCCGCTCATTATGGCTGTATATATTTTCCCTACAGTGGGAGGTCTTGCTACGCTTACGGACGAGAAAGTCGCAAAGCTTCTGGACATATCGGTAGCAGAGGTGCAGGACGCGGGAGGCGCCTGGGCGTTCTGGGGTACGGAGCCCGGTACAGTGGGCTACGCGGATGTGGTGACGGCTAACTGGGGCGCGGCCTTCGGGATATTCTTCGTCATCGTAGCCGTTCTGGCACAATGCTCCATATACAACACATACATAGCTTCGGGATCAAGAGGATTCTTTGCGCTGGCGGATGATCATCTTGCGCCGCCTGTACTGGTAAAATGCGATAAGAAGCACGGCGTGCCGTATATATCGGTACTCACGGTGGGGATCGTCAACCTCATACTTTGCAATTTCGCATTTACCGCTGTAGTGGTAGTGGATGTTTTCCTTCTCATATCCGCATATGTAATGATATTCATATCTGCCATGATACTGAGAAAGAGGATACCTGAAGAGGAAAGAAAGTTCAAGATCCCGGGAGGATTCGGATTCCTGTGCGTCATATGCATAGTTCCGTGCATAGTGGCATTTATAGCCTTCTTCATAAACGGTACGGACTACTTCATAGGAGGTATGCTGGGAATAATATCAGGACCTGTGCTCTATTATATATGGAAGAGGATGTACGGCGGCCTGGCTGTGAAGGATCCTGTGAAATATCCTCTTAATCCGAAGACAAAGCTGGCCATGGGAGACCTGAGACGAATGGCCTTTAACTTCGGATTCATAGCGGTATTCGGGTTCCTCGGATATCCTTGGCTAAAATGGTTTGAAGGCGACTGGGGCCCTGAGTACTATGATGAGACATACAGCTCCGGTTTCCTGAAGGATTTCGATCTTATGCTCAATATAATACTCGTAGCCTCCATAATATTTGCTGTCATAGCTGTAGTATTGTACGCCGTATCAAGATCCGTTGACCCTAAACAGGTAAAAGAGAACAAATAGGAAAATCCGAAAAATCCGTATAAGACGATGAATCGCGCTTTCTTTTGAAAAAGGGGGGCGCGGTTTATTTTTTATGAGACGGTGAAAATACTTGGAAGCATTGGAAAGCAATGGAAAGAGACCGTAAGTTAAAAATTTGTCAGACTATTTCGTATATTGCCTCACGGCCACTTTAGGCTTGATTCTTGTATACATAAATATATATAATAAGCTGTAAGTGTGTTTAAGTTAGTTGTATTAATTATTAGGAGGATTACATGGGCACTATTCTTTTTCTTATCTTTTTCCCGATAATTATTGCCTTGAT
>CAWVKQ010000012.1:0-22510 GCA_963929955.1 Bacillota bacterium | reverse complement strand
GACGAAAAAAGTATGATACAATAAACCGGATCAAAATGATAGGACGGTGAGAATGCAGCCGGAGAGAGCGGAGGTTTCCTTCAGGTTTCAGGGCTCAGATATACGATAGATACAACGGTTGATTCCACTGTGAAAGTAGATAAGGACGGGATGTTCCTGTCGTGCGGACAGCAACGCAGGGTCAGGGATGTTGAGGTGTTGCGTGACGATGGCAGCTATGCGCCTATAGATGTGGAAGCGACATATACGCTGGCATCACACGATTATATGATCAGACAGGCAGGCGACGGATTTACCATGTTCATGGACAACGAGATGGTGGTAGAAGAAGGGATGGTGGATTATCAGATACTCATTACCTATATAAACGACTATTTGAACGGAACTATAGGAGAACGGTATTCTGCACCGGAAGGACGAATAACGGTAGAATAGAAATACGAAGCCGCAGGAAACAGGCTTATATGCGGAGAAGTATGGATTGACAAGATATTCGGCTGATAATATCATGTATTTAAACATACGACGTTATCTGATAAAAGCGGGATGGTACTTATGAATGATTTTCTTGTTTTTGCGTTTCTGTTTTTTATAGGAAGCTGCATAGGTTGGGGCATAGAGGTTTTTTTCAGGCGTTTCATATCAAAGAACAATCCTGAAAGGAAGTGGATAAATCCGGGGTTCCTCGTGGGACCTTATCTGCCGATATACGGATTCGGCCTGTGGGGAATGTATTTCGTATCAAAGCTCAGCGCCGTTGTCATGACAGGAAGCGAGATCATGGATACTGTCGTAATACTGATCATAATGACGGTGGTCATGACTGTAATAGAGTACGCGGCAGGGCTCATATTCATAAAAGGCATGAAGGTAAGACTCTGGGATTACAGCAGGGAGAGATTCAACTTTCAGGGCATAATATGCCTGAAATTTTCCCTGGCCTGGGGAGTTTTAGGATGCTTTTATTATTTCGTGATAAACCCTTATGTAATAGACTGGGTTGTGTGGCTGTCGTATCATTTGGCTTTTTCATTTGTCATAGGCATGTTTTTCGGAGTGTTCGTGATAGATGTGTGCTACAGCTCGCAGCTTCTGGCAAAGATCAGGAAATTTGCCGATGAAAAACAGGTGGTTATAAGGTACGAGGAATTGAAGGAGTTCCTGGGAAAGCGAAAGGAAGAGATCAGGAAGAAGAGAGGGTTTCTGTTCAGGTTCAATACCGGAGAGCCTGTAAGGAACGAGCTTGAAAGATATCTTGAAAACATCAGGGAAAAACAGTCCAGGAAGCTGGAGGAGGTAAAGGATTCCGTAAGAAGGCTGAAGGACGGGAGATAGTCTGTATGGAGATGGATTTTGTGATCAGCGACAGGGACTTTGATATGGCCGGAGAGGCATCAAGCTCTGTGAAAAGGACGCTGTCAAAGCTGGGCGCGCCTCCTGCGGCGGTAAAAAGGGCGGCAATATCGATGTATGAAGCCGAGATAAACGCCTTTATCCACGGCGGAGGCGGAACGGCGCACGTGACTATAGAGCCTGACAGGATCGAGATAATAATAAAGGACGAGGGAGCAGGCATAGCTGATCTTGATCTTGCCATGCAGGAGGGATGGTCGACAGCCGACGAGAGTATACGCAGGATGGGGTTCGGAGCCGGTATGGGGCTTCCCAACATGAAGAAAAACACAGATGTGCTGGATATAAAGACAGGTATAGATCAGGGCACGGAAGTAAGAATGATCATTTATATGTGAGACGGGAGGTTTTGATGAAAGTCAGGGAAATTGCGGAAGCCATGAATATGGAGACGATTGCTTCCGCAGGAGAGGAAAACGAAGTTAAGGGCGTATATGCCTGTGATTTTCTGAGCAGGGCAATGTGCAGCTGTGAAAAATCGGATGCGTGGATAACGGTTCTTACACACCCGAATATACTGACGGTAGCTGAACTCAACGGAGCCGTATGTATAATAATCCCCGAAGGAATCTCGGTGAACACGACAACAGTGGAGAACGCTCTGGAAAAGAATATACCCATATTGTCAAGCAATATGAAGACGTACGAAATATGCTGGAAGCTCCATGAGCTTATAAAATGACCGGCATAGGAGGTGACGGCAATGCTGCTTAAGGAAGCTGTCAGGATCATAAAGGGCAGGCTGCTTTATGATGAAGGGGACATTCTGAACAGAGAGTATTACTGCGCGATCGCTTCGGATCTTATGAGCAATGTGATGGTAAACGGCGAAGAGGACAGCATCCTCATCACAAGCCTGGTGAACCCGCAGGTCATAAGGGCGTCTGAGATGATGAACATAACGTGCATCATAATAACGTGCGGAAAATCCGTGACAGATACCATGATAGAGCTGGCAAAGAACAGGAATATAGCACTTGTGGAGACGGAAGATACCACATTCACGGTGTGCGGAAAGCTGCACAGCAGAGGTATGAGGGAAGGCAGCGTGCTCCAGGAAAACCGCCGCGTCATGTCAATAAGGACAGACAGCGAGCGATGCACGGGATGCGTCCACTGCGCAAGAGTGTGTCCCACCGAAGCCATAAGGATAAAAGGCATGAAGGCATCCGTAAACGCCGACAGGTGTATAGAGTGCGGGATGTGCGTCAAGGTATGTCCAAGACACGCCGTGAGACCTGTTGTGGGAGGAATGGATGCCATGGATAGGTACGACCGCAGGATAGCTATACCGGCCTCGTCCTTTCTCGGGCAGTTCCGGGACGTAAAGTCAAGAAACCACCTGCTTACAGCTCTGAAACGGGTGGGGTTTGACGATGTTTACGAAGAGGCCATAGGAGCCGAGATGGTGAGCTATGCCACAAGGATGGTGCTGAAGGAGAAAAAAAGACCTCTTCCCGTCATATCCTCCGCCTGTCCGGCCATACTCAAGCTGATACAGATACGATTCCCGAACCTGATAGATAATGTACTGGATTACAGGCCGCCTGTAGAGATAACGGCCGGACTCGCCAGGAAAGAAGCTGAGGAAAAGTACGGCAGGGACAGCAAAATAGGCATATTTTTCATAGCACCCTGCACGTCGAAGATATCGCTCATAAAGGAAAGCGAAGGCCTGGTGGAATCGGATATAGATGAAACAGTAGGGATTTCCGACATATATAAGAGCGTTCTCAAAAATCTCAGAGAGCTCAGGGACGATGAGGTGGAAGATCTTGAGAGGGCAGGAGTCATGGGACTGAGATGGGCTTCGACCGGCGGGGAGAGCATAGCGCTGGAAACGGAGAAATTCATAGCTGTAGACGGAGTGGATGAAGCTGTGGAGATATTCGAAAGCATCGAAGACGAAAAATTCCGGGACGTGGAGTACATAGAGGCGGGAGCCTGCACAGGAGGATGCTTCGGAGGCTCGCTCACTGTGGAGAACAGCTATTCCGCGAAGGCAAACATAAAGGTCATCGTAGATGAGGCGAAGAAAAGATACGGCTATGATATTATAAACATACCGGAGGATTATCGCGGGCTCAAACGTGATATAAAGCTCAAATACAACCCGGTCCTGCAGCTGGATCAGGACCTGAACGTGGCGATAAAGAAGATGGAGGAAATGGGGAGGATACTGAGGAATCTTCCGGGACTTGACTGCGGCGTATGCGGAGCTCCTACATGCAGGGCTCTGGCGGAAGACACGGTAAGGGGACTTACCACTGAAGATGCCTGCATCATAATGGAGAAGGCGGCGCGAAGGTAAAGGACGAGCGAGATGTTAAGTAAAAATACTTGACAGACAGAACTGATGAGTATACAATGTCATAGTGTCAAGGATGAAAGCTTGTCACGGGGTGAAAAGGATGAAACTGGACCATATCACGGAGATAAGCCTCTTATATGATTTTTACGGCCAGCTTCTTACGAGGCGGCAGCAGGACGTTATGAGGCTGTATCACGAGGAAAACCTTTCGCTTTCCGAGATCGCGGATGAGTTTTCAATAAGCAGGCAGGGCGTGCACGATTCTCTGAGAAGCGGTGAGAAAGCCCTGAAGGAATATGAGAAAAAGCTCGGCCTTCTTGAAAGATTCAGGAAAAGCCGGGAAGCCGTCGACAGGATAGACGCGGGCCTTGACGTCATAGCGGATAAGCTTGAAAGAGTCGATGAAGACGGCAGGCTTTCCGAGATCGCTGAAGATATACGAAGGGTAAAGGATATAATAGATAAACTGGAGGATTGATCCTATGGCATTTGAGGGATTGGCGGAAAAACTGCAGGGAGTCTTCAAAGGACTGAAGGGAAAGGGCAGTCTCACGGAAGCTGATATAAACGCAGCTATGCGCGAGGTGAAGCTTGCTCTTCTGGAAGCTGACGTAAACTTCAAGGTAGTAAAGGACTTTGTGGCCGCCGTAAAGGAAAAAGCCACGGGAGAGGAAGTGATGGCCAGCCTCACTCCCGGCCAGCAGGTGATAAAGATAGTGAACGAAGAGCTTACGGAGCTCATGGGAGGGACCGGAAGCAAACTGACATATTCGCCTAAGGGATTCACGGTATACCTTATGGCGGGACTTCAGGGAACAGGTAAGACTACGACCTGCGGAAAGCTGGCGCTGTACCTTAAGAAAAACGGTAAAAAGCCTATGCTGTGCGCCTGCGATATATACAGGCCCGCGGCCATAGATCAGCTTGAGATCGTAGGAAAGGCAGCGGATACTCCGGTGTTTACCATGAGGGACTGCAAGGATCCGGCAAGGATAGCCACGGAAGGAGTAAAGGAAGCCGAGAGAAAGGGCTGCAATGTACTCATAGTGGATACAGCGGGAAGACTTCAGATAGATCAGGAGCTCATGGATGAGCTCAAGAACGTAAAGGCTGCCGTGAAGCCGCACGAGATACTTCTCGTTGTGGATGCTCTTACAGGCCAGGACGCTGTGAACGCTGCCGAAGGCTTTAATGAGCAGCTTGGCATAGACGGCATAATAATGACTAAAATGGACGGTGATTCCAGAGGAGGCGCTGCGCTTTCCACAAAGAAGGTCACCGGAAAGCCTATAAAATTCGTAGGTATGGGCGAAAAGCTGGAAGCGCTGGAGCCTTTCCATCCGGACAGAATGGCCGGCAGGATCCTTGGAATGGGAGACATGCTTACGCTCATAGAAAAAGCCCAGGAGGATTACGACGAGAAAAAAGCCGCTGAGCTGGAGAAAAAACTGAGAAAGAACAAGTTCACCCTTGAGGATTTTCTCGACCAGATGGGGCAGATAAAGAAGATGGGCGGTATAGCGAAGGTCCTCGACATGATGCCGGGCATGAACGGCAAGGCCGCTAAAAATGTCAATCTGGATCAGAGCGAGAGGGAGTTCATCCAGATGGAGGCCATAATCCAGTCCATGACAAAAGAGGAAAGGGAAAACCCTTCCATACTGAACGCAAGCCGCAGGAGAAGGATCTCGGCGGGATCCGGACAGCCGGTATCAAAGATAAATCAGCTGGTAAAGCGGTACGACGAAGCCAGAAAGATGATGAAGCGGTTCACAGGACCCGGAGGCGGGAAAATGAACAGAATGTTTCGGGGTTTCTGACCCTGTTCATAAATATAAAGCAATTTGATTTTTAGGAGGAAATAAGAAATGGTAAAGATCAGACTTAAGAGAATGGGAGCTCACAAAAAGCCCTTTTATCGCGTGGTAGTAGCGGATTCAAGATCACCGAGAGACGGCAGGTTCATCGAGGAGATAGGATATTACAATCCTCTCACTGATCCCGCAGATATCAAGATAGACGGAGAAAAGGCTCAGAAGTGGCTCGCAACGGGAGCGCAGCCTACTGATACGGTGAGATCACTTTTCAAGAAAAGTGGTATATTATAGAAAGCGGTGAAATCAATGGTAGAATTAGTCAGCGCAATCGCAAAGTCGCTGGTGGAACATCCCGAAGCTGTGGAGGTCTCCGAATCCCAGTCTAACGGTACCACTGTAATACAGCTTAAAGTGGCTGCGGAGGACATGGGAAAGGTAATCGGCAAGCAGGGAAGAATTGCCAAGGCTATACGTACTGTTGTGAAAGCGGCGGCTACAAAAGCGAAGGCCAGAGTAGTAGTGGAAATAGTTCAATAATAGATTATATGAAAGGGCACATGTATCGACGGTATATGTGCCTGTGTTATATTGACTGCACAGGCTTTGCGGAATTCAAACGGTGAGGACATGGAGAAGATAAAGATCGGAAAAATCGTCAGCGCATCCGGGCTCAAGGGAGAGGTAAAAGTATATAACTATTCCGACAGCCCCGATTCATATATGAGGGTGGCAAGCATGTTCATCGAGGACACGCCATATAAGATACAAAACGCCCGCACGCATAAGAACACCATAATACTGAAGCTGGAAGGTATAGATGACAGAGACGCCGCGGAAAGGCAGAGAGGAAGAGAGCTTTATATAACAGATGCGGATCTGCCGCCGCTTCCGGAAGGTCAGTTTTACGTAAGAGATCTCATAGGTATGGAAGTAGTGGATGATAAAGGAGATAGCCTGGGTAAGGTTACCGATGTGCTGCAGAACACTCCTCAGGACATATTCGAGGTAGAAAGAGAAAACGGGAAAAAGCTGCTGATCCCCAAAGTGGATCAGTTCGTACTGGACATAGACGGCAGAAAGAGAGTCATAAGGGTCAGGCTCATAGAGGGTATGCTGGATCTTTAAGCGCAGCGGGAGGTAAGTATGAAAATAGACGTATTGACGCTGTTTCCCGAGATGTTCGGACCTGTTGTGGGCGGGAGCATCCTTGGCAGGGCGGCGGAAAAAGGCCTTGTGGACATAAGGGTCACTGACATAAGAGATTTTACTCTCGATAAGCATAACAGAACCGACGATTATCCTTTTGGAGGCGGCGGCGGGATGGTGATGACGGCAGATCCCATATTCAGAAGCCTTGAGCATATAGGGGCCGGGGGCAGGCATCTCATATACATGTCTCCGAGAGGCAGGATACTGGATATGGACAGGATAAAGGAGCTGTCCGAGACGGAAGGTTTCGTGATACTCTGCGGACATTACGAAGGCGTTGATCAGAGAGTGCTGGATTACTGGGATGCTGAGGAGATATCAATAGGCGACTATATACTCACGGGAGGGGAGCTGCCGGCAATGGTGCTGATAGATTCCGTTGTGAGGCTGCTGCCGGAAGCTCTCGGCAATGAGAACTCCGCCATGGATGAATCGGTGTATTCCGGGCTTCTTGAGCATCCTCAGTACACAAAACCCCGGGAATACAGGGGTATGGAAGTTCCCGAAGTGCTCCTGAGCGGAAACCACGGCAGAATAGACCTGTGGAAATTTTACCAGTCACTCATGCTGACAAAGGAACGGCGCCCCGACATGCTGGAAAAGTTTCTTGGTGAAGAAAGAGAACTGTCAAAGGAACAGAAACGCATTATTGAAGAAATTATGAAATAGGCGTGCAGCTCATTGCAAGCAATGACTCTTTGGTGTAAAATAAAACAATGAAAATAAAACTGAAGAATAAAACCAAAAGGGCGATATGTATATATATAATAGTTTTACTCCTACTATATATCGTTGTTGAGATACTTCCGCGGGTGACCGACATATTTGAGACGACCCAGATACTGGAGCCCGGGAACCTGACGCTGTCATATGAGACGACAGGTTATTTTATAAAAGAGGAATGCGTGGGGATCGCCGGGGAGTCCGGCTCCATAAAATACCTGGTGGATGAGAAGACCGCCGTAAAAAAGGGACATCCCGTGGTGTCGGTGGAGGCATCGTCGGAACAGAACACGAAGCAGGAGCCGCGATACGGTGAATACACCAAAAGGCTCAAGGGCTTCGAGGGGCTGTCAAGTGATTACAATGCTCCAATAAGCGGCATATTCAGCCTTTACATAGACGGGTATGAAGACTACTTTACTTTTGAAAACATGGAAAAAGTAAAGAGAAGCAAGGTGGAGAGCCTTTCCTACAAGACAGCGGACACCGAAAGGGATTCCGTGCTCAAGGGAGAACCCATATATAAGATATCGGGAGACGATAACTGGTATATACTCTGCTGGGTAGACGAAGAGACCGCGAAGGGATACGGAGAAGGACGTGAGGTGGAGCTGCAGCTTCCGGAAGGCTCGGTGGAGGCCGATATATACAGAATAAAGAAGGAAGAAGACGGATACAGAGTCATATTCCATCTTGACGTATATTATGAAGCTTTTTCTGAAAGCAGAGCCGAGGATATGACTATAGTAACGAGCGATAACGACGGGCTCATAGTGGATAATAAATGCATAATAGAGAGAAAGGGAAAGGAAGGAGTATACGTCAAAAATAAAAACGGAGAATACGAGTTCAAGGAGATAAAGATCATATCGTCAAACGGCAGCGAATCAGTCATTGAGGATGCTACCTTTATAGACAGTGAAGGCAATCAGGTGTACACTGTAGACGTTTATGACGAAGTGCTCAAGCATCCGGAGAGCGCTTTGAAGGAGGACGAAGAGAAGGAGAAATAGCAATGGAAGACATAAAAGCCAACCTGGAAAAAGTGAGGGGACAGATCCGGGAAGCCGCCGAAATGAACGGAAGGAACGCGGACGATGTGCTTCTTGTCGCTGTAAGCAAGACCAGGACCCCTGAGGAGATCAACATAGCCATAGACGCGGGGGTAACCGATATAGGCGAGAACAAGGTCCAGGAGATAATGGACAAATTCGATGATATAAAGCCTGTCAGGTGGCATATGATAGGACATCTCCAGACAAACAAGGTAAAATACATAATAGACAAGGTTTCCATGATACATTCAGTGGATTCATACAAGCTTGCGGCAGAGATCGATAAGAGAGCCGCTGCGAAGGGGATCCTCATGGACATACTGATCCAGGTCAATTCCGCCCATGAGGAAAGCAAATTCGGGATATCCACGGATGAGACGGAAAAGCTTATAGGGGATATTCTGGAAAACTGTGAGAATGTCAGGATACGGGGCCTCATGTGTATAGCTCCGTTTGCAGAGGATCCGGAGGATATAAAGGTATATTTTGATGAAGTAAAGGAGCAGTATGACAGGTTCGGAAGGATAGATCATCCAAGGCTTGATTTCAGATATCTGTCAATGGGCATGTCCCACGATTTTCAGGTAGCGATAGCGGCAGGCTCCAATCTTGTAAGAGTGGGGAGCGCTATATTCGGTGAACGTGACTACAGTAAAAAGTAGGAGGTAATTATGGGAGTTTTTTCAAAGTTTAAGGAACTGATGGGATTTGAGGAATACGAAGAAGAGGAAGAAATGGAAGTGGAAGAGGACGGATATAAGCAGTCCGGCTATTATGACAGGAAGCCTGTTGAGCCTAAGGCTCCCTCTTCGTCATCGGGAGTATCGAGATTTGATACCAGCAATGTGGTGCCTATGCAGAGCAGGACGGTAAAGGCCATAACAAGCGCCTTTAAGCTGGTAGTCATCGAGCCGAGCGGATTTGACGAATGCTCCAAGCTTGTGGACAGCCTCAAGAGCAGGAAGCCTATAATAGTAAATCTTGAAAAGCTGGATTCCGATACTGCGAGAAAGATATTCGACTTCCTCGGAGGAGCCACCTATGCGCTTAACGGCAATGTGCAGAAGGTTGCCAACAACATTTTCATATTCGCTCCTGAGAACGTGGCGATATCGGCTGAGGGAGAAAGCAAGCCGTATAATTTCGGAGGCGATTTCGGAGACAGCAATCCGTGGAAATAGCGAGCCTGCAGACAGTCAGGGAGGAGGTAGGAAATGATAAGACCCGTTGACATACAGGAAAAGGAATTTACAAAAGCAGTCAGAGGATATAAGGAGGAAGAGGTAAACGAATTCCTTGACGAGATAACTGTGGATCTTGAAAGGCTCCTTGAAGAGCTGAGACAGACAAAGGAAGAAAACAGCAGACTGGTAGAGGAACTGGAAAGACACAGGAGCTCAGAGGGGACAGTCATTGAAACCCTTGAAGCCGCCAAGTCGCTCATGGCCGATATTTCAGCCAGCGCCGAAAAAAGAGCCGATATACTGCTGAAGAACGCGGAGCTTGACGCGCAGCTGATGCAGAAAGAGGCCAGAGACATGGCGGATAAGATCTCCGAGGAAAGCGAAGCCATGAAAGCAAGGTTCATAAGCTTCAGAGACAAGTACAAGCGGCTCCTGGAGTCGGAGCTTCAGAGATTCGAATCGCTCAGCGGCGAGATACTGCCTGAACTGGGGGTTGATGATTTCGATGATCTTCCGCAGGCAACGGGATCCGCGGGAAGTCCGCAGCCTCAGAGCGGCACATATGTTTATGAAGGCGGAGATGCCGCCAGGAAGACTGTGAGAAATATAAAGTATTAAAGGAGGCGGGGCATCCCGCCCCATTTTCATATGATCTACTGTTTTATAATTCTGGCATCAGTGGCTCTGGACAGGGCGGTAAAGTACGCGGTGTCGTCGGGAATGTTTCCGGGGGAGAGCATCCCCGTCATAGACGGTGTGTTTCACATAACATATATCCAGAACAGGGGTGCTGCCTTCAGCATAATGGAAGGACAGTGGGCTTTTCTCATAGCGCTGCCGTGCGCGGCGCTCATTGCGGGAACAGCGCTCATAATACTTAAACGCAGGAAATGGCACAGGCTTATGCTTGCGGCAGTGGCGCTCATATGCGGCGGCGGCATCGGTAATCTTATAGACAGAGTGACAAAGGGGTACGTTGTGGATATGTTCGATTTCAGAGTATTCCCTGTTTTTAACGCAGCGGATATATTCATATGCACGGGCTGCGGGCTTCTTCTGCTTTATGTGCTGTTTTTTGAAAGGAGCGACCGGGGTGAGCGAGACAAGTAGTCCTGAAGCTGTTGAGATAAGGGTAAATGAAGGGCAGGAGGGAACCAGACTTGATCTGGTTCTTTCGTCTGAGCTTGAGGAGTTTTCGAGGAGCTTTATACAGAAACTTTTTGAAGAGGGCCGGATATATGTGAACGGAGAACCGTGCGTCAGCAAGAAGTACAAGGCTGCGAGCGGAGATATAATAAATGTTGAGATACCGGTCCCGGAGGAGCTGTCGGTTGAAGGCGAGGATCTGCCTCTCCATATCGTATACGAGGACAGCGATCTTCTTGTGATAAACAAGCCTGCGGGGATGGTAGTGCATCCGGCTGCGGGCAATTGGTCCGGAACGCTTGTAAACGGTCTTCTGCATCACTGCAGAGGGGAACTTTCCTCCATAAACGGGAGAATAAGACCCGGTATAGTCCACAGGATAGATAAGGATACCAGCGGGCTCCTTGTGGTTGCTAAAAACGACATGGCTCACAGGGGGCTGTCAGAGCAGTTTGCGGTACATTCCATAACAAGGGTCTATAAGATGATAGTATGGAACAATATAAAAGAGGATGAGGGGACTGTAGACGCCCCCATAGGAAGAGACCCCAAAAACAGGCTGAGAAACGCGGTGACTGACAGAGGCTCAAGGAGGGCTGTTACCCATTACAGGGTGCTGGAGCGGTTCGGAACGTTCACATATGCAGAGGCAAGGCTTGAGACAGGGCGTACCCATCAGATAAGAGTGCATATGTCATATATAAAACATCCGCTTCTCGGAGACGGGCTTTACGGTCCGGAAAAGAACAGGCTCGGAGCGGGAAGACAGATGCTGCACGCGGGAGTTCTCGGGTTCTGCCATCCCGGAGACGGAAGATACATGGAGTTCGAAAGCAGCCTGCCCGATGATTTTGCCAAGGTCCTTGAAACACTGAGGAGAAAGAAGGAAGGATAATATGGGAAAAGTCGTATTCAGACCCGGGACCATGCTCAATCCCGTACCGGCTGTAATGGTTTCATGCGGAGACATGGAAAAGCACAATATAATAACCATAGCCTGGACAGGGATAATCAATTCGGATCCGCCGCTGACATATATATCTGTGCGAAAAGAAAGGTATTCCCATCATATAATAGAGGATACAGGGGAATTCGTCATAAATCTCACGACGGAGAAGCTGGCCTTTGCCGCTGACTATTGCGGGGTCAGGACGGGCAGGAAGGAAAACAAATTCGAAAAGCTCGGGCTCACTCCGGCAAAGAGCCGTGCAGTGGCCTGCCCTTCCATAGAGGAGTCGCCCGTAAACCTGGAATGTGTTGTAAAAGAAATAAGGGAATATCCTACTCACGACATGTTCATAAGCGAAATAGTGAGCGTTTCAGCAGACGAGGGGCTGATGGACGAAAACGGACGTCTGTGCCTTGAAAGAGCCGGTCTTATATGCTACAGTCACGGAGGATATTTTCCGCTGAAGCACAGAGAGCTGGGAAGGTTCGGATTTTCCGTGATGAAGCCAAAGACGAGAAAACGCATTGCCGCGGAAAGAAAGAGAAGCAACCCTACTGGTCCGGGCAGACGGAAAAAATGAGATCCGGCGCTAACGGTTGATCCGCACATGATCGCCGTTTGCAGCAGGCGCCTTGAAACGCCTCAGACAGTTTTCGCATATGTATCCGCCCTTAAAAGCAAATGTTTCGTAATGAAAACTGCCGCACAGCGTACACGCTTTTTTCATGGTGCATCCTCCTTTTTCTTTGATGGTTGTGTGTGTTTTTCCGTCTGCGTTCTATGCTGGTAGAGTTGCGTAATAAAATGATATTCCGTTTTATCAGAATTTTCAAGCAAAATAAAAGCAAAAGTAATGAACGTGTATCCTGATGGAACGTTTCAGCCCGTTGCATTAAGGGTCAGGCATACGCTGAAAGGAGACTGTGATGTACGATGAATTTCCGCTTAAAAAGCTCCCTGAAGGAGAGCTTCACGGATATCTGTGGGATCTTGATGACCCTGAGAGGATCGTGTGCATAGTACATGGCATAGGGGAGTACGGAGGCAGGTTCGACAGAGTTGCTTGCAGGTTCAGGGATGCCGGCATGGCGGTCGTGTCAATGGATCTCAGAGGCCACGGAAAATCACCCGGGAAAAAGGGACACTGCGCTCCGAGAGAAAAGGTTCTTTCTGACATAGACGCGCTTATTTCATGGGCCATGGAGAAATATCCCGGCAAGAAGATAGTGCTTTACGGTCACAGCATGGGCGGCAACATAGCCCTGGATTACAGGAAGAGAGGGAAATTCAGTCATATCCCGTCAGCCTATCTCATATCCGCTCCGTGGATAGAGCTGGTCAGACCGATACCATCCGTACTGTACAGAGCTGTTAAGGCTGCTTCAAAGGCAGCGCCTCAGCTTACGATCGGATCAAACGTAAAGGAAGAATACCTGGGGAACCCTCAGTCGGTAAGGCCCTACAGAGAAAATCCGATGGTGCACAACCGCATATCGCTGCTCTGCGCCATAGAAGGGTTTGAAACAGGCAGGAGGCTTGAGGAAGGGACTCTTGAGGGGAACGGAAAAAGCGACGGCATCCCCGTTATGATAATGCACGGAGCCATGGACAGGATATGCAGCCCCGAAGCCAGCCGCAGGACAGCCGATACGATGAGAAAGAGAGGGGAACGCGTGGAATACAGGGAATTTCCGGGTCTGTATCATGAGATACACAACGGAGGGGGCGACAGCAGGGGAGACGAAGTCATAGACGAGATGATACGGTGGATCAGGGAAGCTGCGGGTTAACGTATACGGTCCTGTTATGGGTGAATATCACTTTTCCCGGCTTTGCGCCGGAGGGCTTTTTGACGTACTTTACTTTTGTATAGTCTACGGGAACGTTTTCCGAGGCGCGGCCTTTGCTGTGGAACGCCGCTATGGCGGCAGCGGCTTCTATGTCTTCATGGGAAGGATCCCTGCCTTCAAGGAACAGTATGACGTGGGAACCGGGTATGTCCTTTGTATGGAGCCATATGTCCGATGAAGCGGCTTTTTTTGATGTGAGCCAGTCGTTTTCATTGTTGTTCCTGCCTGCCATTACTCTGAGCCCTGAAGGAAGGACGTATGAGTAAGGCGCAGGCTTTCTTTTTTTTGCAGTATCTTTTTTCTGCTTTTTGTAGCGTATGAATCCGGAATCCGTGAGCTCACGGCGCAGCAGTTCGATCTCATCGACAGAGGAAGCCATGTCTGCGAAGGATGATACGGAATCCAGGTATTCAAGCTCTGAGAAAGCCTCGTCCAGCTGTATCTTTTTTTCCTTTACAGCGGTCTTAGATTTTCCGTATTTTTTGTAATATCTCTGGGCGTTGCGGGAAGGGGAAAGCCTCGGATCAAGCGGTATGGATACTGTGGATCCGTCGTAATAGCTTGTGACCTCCGCCCTGTCGGCCCCGGCTGGGATGCTGTGGAGGTTGGCGGTCAGCAGCTCTCCGAACAGCCGGTATTCCTCTGAATTTTCCGCCCTGTAAAGATCCTCCTCAAGACGCTGGATCTTAAGTCTGAGCTTGTCCTCCTGGGCCTTTATGACGCGTTTTAGGTCGTTGGCCTTCTGCTTTATCATATTTGAGGATTCCCTGCCGGTAAAGTATTGGTATACGGCAGCGCTGAGCGTATCAAAATACAGGGCGCGGCATGTATCCGAAAATCCGGCCAGAGGCGTTATGTGAAATTCCACAGGCTTTTCCTGAGACTCGTCCATATAAAGCACAGGCGTGAATACTCCGCTGTTTACGGAAGATATGAGCTCCTGCAGGTAATCGTACGGAGAGCCTGATGCGGCAATGGTCTCGGCAAGCGCCGGCGATATGCCCTGTATATTTTCCAGAACTGCTTTTTCGGGTCTCGGCTGCTCATGTATCAGGGCGTTCATCTCAGAGGAAGAAACCTCAGTGAAGGGAGTTTTGCCCTGTGATGGCGGATACTGATACGCTTTTCCGGGAAGAAGCTGTCTTGCCCTGTTCACATCTATGGATACGCGCTTGATGCTGTCGATGATCCTGCCTGTGTTCATATCCGTAAGGACTATATTGCTGTGCTTGCCCATTATTTCTATTATGAGCTTTTTGTTTACGGAAAAGCCCATTTCATTTACGGTTTCCAGAAGGATCTCCACTATCCTGTCGTTTTCATGCTGGGTTATGTCAGTGATCCTGCCGCCGCTCAGATGTTTTCGGAGAACCATGCAGAATACAGGCGGCGCAGCCGGATTTTCCGGAGCCCTGTCTATGAGATAGACGGCGGAGTGGCTGCTGGCTGCCGAAAGCAGAAGCTTTTTGCCGCCCCTTTGAGTATGTATGTTTATGAGGATCTGTTCCGGATGCGGCTGATAGATCTTCTCTATTTTACCCAGCAGGAGACTGTCCTTCAGTTCCTTTACCATTGCGAAGGTGACCATGCCGTCAAAAGCCATTTTTTCCTCCTTTTAATTAAAGAATTGTAATTTGTCGCGATTGATTTTATAATTAATTTAATTATATTACCATAAATGAAAGGCCATGGGGAGAAAATATGATAAAAAGTATGACCGGCTTCGGAAGGGGAGAATATTCCGACGGAAAGAGAGCTGTATCAGCGGAGATAAAGACAGTTAATCACAGATATGCCGATATAACGGTGAAGATGCCAAAAAGATATTCATTTGCGGAAGAGGATATAAAATCCATAGTCAGGGAAAAGGTCAAGAGAGGAAAGGCCGAGGTCTCGATAATGGTGGAAAGCATAACGGAAGAAGATGTGACCGTTAAGCTTAACGCCATGGTGGCAAAACAGTACATGGACAACCTTGCGGAGCTGCAGGATACGTACGGACTTGCAGGACAGATAGACATAAGTCTTATAGCCGGACTGCCTGACGTTATGAAGGCTGTGCCGGACGTGGAGGACGAAGAGGAGGCCTGCAGCGTCATAAAAAAGGCAGTGGCGCTGGCGGCTGAGAATCTGGACGGGATGAGAGCCGTTGAAGGCGAGAAGCTGGCGGCTGATCTTATAAAAAGAGGCGGAATGGTCAGAGAGCTTGTGAAGGAAATAGAGAAGAGGGCGCCTCTCGTTGCTGTCGAGTATACGGAAAAGCTCAGAACACGGATAAAGGAGCTTACAGAGGACAGCATCGTCATACCGGAGGAACGCATACTTACAGAGGCTGCCATATTTGCCGATAAGTCCAATATAACGGAGGAGCTGGTGAGGCTGGACAGCCATATGATGCAGCTTGAGAGGATACTTACGGCAAGCAGCGAACCTGCGGGAAAGAAGCTGGATTTCCTGGTGCAGGAAATGAACAGAGAGGCAAACACCATCGGCTCAAAGGCCAATGACCTTGATATAACAGCGGCTGTACTTGAAACAAAGAGCGAGATAGAAAAAATAAGGGAGCAGGTGCAAAATATCGAATAGATGATGATATTACCGTTGAAGATATGAGCGCAAAGTGGTATAATGTTCATTCAGACAAATAGATACATACATTTTCCGGGAGAATACGAATGACAAGAGGGAAGCTGTTTGTCGTTTCCGGGCCTTCAGGAGCAGGCAAGGGAACCATTTGCAAAGAAGTATTAGATGAAGAAAAAAATATGAAGCTGTCGGTATCCATGACTACAAGAAAGCCAAGAAAGGGTGAAGAAAACAGGGTGCATTACCATTTCGTCACCAGGGACAGCTTCGAAGCGCTCATAGAGGCGGACGGCTTTATGGAATATGCTGACGTTTACGGCAATCTTTACGGAACACCGAAGGAGCAGGTGCTGCGATGGATGGAAGAGGGCAGTGATGTGCTTCTGGAGATCGACGTACAGGGGGCGCTTCAGATAAAGAAAAGCTATCCGGAGGGTGTATTTATATTCATACTCCCCCCGTCTGTGGAAGAACTGAGAAGCAGAATAGAAGGCAGAGGATCGGAAACCGAAGAGGCGATGAACAGGCGGCTCGGAGAGGCTGTCAGAGAGATATCTCTCATTGGCGAGTACGATTACGGCGTTGTGAATGAGGATGTCGGCACAGCGGTCAAGGAGGTCAAGTCCATAATAGCAGCCGAAAGGTGCAGGATGGACGGGGAAAAGGTGAGAGACACGATAAACAGATATAAGGAGGGATGATAATGTTATATCCATCGATCAATAAGATAAGAACAAAGGCAGACAGCAGATATACTCTGGTAATACTGGCCGCCAAGAGAGCAAGGGACATAATAGAGGGAATGCCGAAGCTTACCGAAGCTGACGTTGAAAAGCCCGTGTCCATAGCGGCCAACGAGATCGCGGAGGATCTTATAACCTACAGAGAGACCATGGACTGATGCGGTTTTGCGCAGTGTAAAAAAATCTGACAATTTGTATGGAATATTGACTCGATTCCCTTCCTCGGAAATGAGATAATCTTGGTGAGATATCTTAAGGAGGAGGGGATTTTTATGTCTGAGAAACTGGTTTTTAAAACAAAACGGGGGATATATGCTCTTCCGGTGGATGAAATTGTCTTTATGGAAAAGGATCGCAGGAAGATACGGGTACACACTGACCGGGATACGATGGAGTTTTACGGAAGCTTCAGGGAATTTGCAGAAGGCCTGGACAGAAGGTTTCTTTATTGCCACAGGAGCTATATAATAAACATGGACAAGATAGTGGTGATGGCTGATTCGTATATTTTTATGACAGGCAATGTCAGCGTGTTCTTCGGCAGGGATACATATAACAGAGCGAGAAGGATTTTTTACGAGTATCTCAGCGATAAATTCCAAAAACCCTTGTAATTTCAAATGTTTTGTAGTATATTATTTACTGGTGTCGCTTTGCCGTGATGCCACAGATAGTAATTTTACACACGGCAGCTTTACAGGAGCCGGTGCCTCTGCGCCAAGAGTGGCGGAGGTCGCTTTCTGGCTGCGCTGCGGTGGAAGGAAAAAACCGAGAGGAGAAAGAAAATGTCAGTAATTTCAATGAAACAGTTATTGGAAGCAGGTGTGCATTTCGGACACCAGACGAGAAGATGGAACCCTAAGATGGCTCCGTATATCTTTACGGAGAGAAACGGCATATACATCATAGATCTTCAGAAAACAGTGAAGAAGATCGACGAAGCCTATGCCTTCATGAAGGAAGTGGCCGAGAGCGGCAAGCCGGTTCTTTTCGTAGGAACGAAGAAACAGGCTCAGGCAGCCATCGTGGACGAAGCGAAGAGATGCGACATGTTCTATGTGAACCAGAGATGGCTGGGCGGTATGCTCACAAATTACAAGACCATATCCGGAAGAATAAAGAGACTCAACGACATAAAGGTTATGGAGGAAGACGGAACATTTGAGAAGCTTTCAAAAAAGGAAGTAATAAAGCTTAGACTGGAAGAGGAAAAGCTCGAGAAGTTCCTCGGAGGCATCAAGGATATGAAGGGGATGCCGGGAGCCATATTCGTAGTCGATCCTAAAAAGGAAAAGATCGCTGTCAAGGAAGCCAGGATACTGGGCATACCTGTTGTAGGAATAGTTGATACCAACTGCGACCCTGACGATGTGGACTATATAATACCTGCCAATGACGACGCCATAAGAGCGGTAAAACTCATAGCCGGATGCATGGCGGATGCCATAATAGAAGCCAAGCAGGGCGAGAGCTTCGACGAAGGCGAGGAAGAGGGTTCAACTGAAGCGGCTGAAACCGAAAATGCCGAAGCAGCCGCAGAGGAAAAGGCTGAGGCCGATGAAGAAGAAAAGGAAGAGGCTGCTGAGGCGGCTGAGTAAGAATAATATATAAGGGAGGTCAGTTACATGGCTGTTACAGCACAAATGGTAAAGGAACTGCGCGAGATGACTGGCGCGGGGATGATGGATTGCAAAAAGGCTCTCGTTGAAACAGACGGGGATATGGATAAGGCTATAGAGCTTCTCAGAGAGAAGGGTCTGGCAAAGGCTGCCAAGAAGGCCGGAAGGATAGCTGCAATGGGTCTCGTGAAGACTGCTTTTGCGCCGGACGGCAAGGCGGCCGCCATCATAGAGGTAAACTCTGAGACGGATTTTGTTGCCAAGAATGATGAATTCATAGACTTTGTGGATACTCTTGCAAAGATGGCTCTGGAAAGCGATGCAGCTGATATGGATGAGTTCATGGCTCTTTCATACGGAGACGAGGGAACGGTAAAGGATGTCCTTACCAATAAGATCGCGACTATAGGCGAGAACCTCAACATCAGAAGATTCCAGAAGTTTGCCGAGCCGGGAGTGGTTTATACCGGATACATCCACGGCGGCGGCACCATAGGCGTTATCGTTGGAATGAAGACAGACGCTACTGCTGAAGAGATCGCGATCACAGGCAAGGATGTTGCCATGCAGGTAGCCTCCATGAGTCCTAAGTTCCTCAATGAGGAAGAGGTTGATCCGGGCTGGCTGGAATCCGAAAAAGAGATCGCAAGACAGCAGCTTCTCAACGAAGGCAAGAAGCCTGAGCTTCTTGAGAGAATAATCCCTGGCAAGATAAAGGCCATACTTAAGGAAGTATGCCTCGTTGATCAGAAGTTCGTAAAGGACAGCGATCTTACTGTTGAGCAGTATGTGGCAAATTCCGCCAAAGAGCTTGGCAAGGACATGACCATAGCTTCAATGATCAGATACGAAGTCGGCGAAGGTATCGAAAAGAAGGAAGAGAACTTTGCAGAGGAAGTAGCTGCACAGATGAAGAAGTAAGAACCTGTCAACAGACGGTAGTATTTGCTTCGCAAATCTCCACCTCAAGCTGTTGACAGAACCTTGATTCGGGTGATAACACCCGAAATAGGAACCCCTAGTCCGGCGATTGCCAAACGAAGTGTAGGCAGAGCCGAGACAGGTGTCCCGCAAGGCTTTCCCAAATCTTTGATTTGGTGAAAGCTACTGCGAGACTTATCACGGCGAGGTACGAGCCTAAGGAAGGCCCTGTCAGGTTCGCAGTACTTTAGCGCGTGCATTTTAGCCCGAAGAGCCAGAGGCGATTCGCTAGGTTAAACGGACAGCAACGAGCGTATGCGAGTTGGAGCGGAGCGTTGGCGGGCTACGGCGTAAGCTGTTGACAGAACCTTGATTCGGGTGGTAGCACCCGAAATGAACAAAAGACGAGAACCCTTGAAAAACAGTGTTTAGGCCTGATTTTTCAAGGGTTTTTTGCCTTTGAGAGAAAATTGCAGAATATTGTATAATCAGCAATAAGCGCCTTGATATTATATCGGTTTACCGTCATAATATCAATAAAAGGAGATAAAAGCAACTTCTGACAGGGAGCATGAGCGGCAGGAATACCATTTTAAATTTTCCCACGAAATTCAGCATAATTATGATAAAATTCAGATAAAGGAAGGTAATGGTATAATGTATATTCGATATATAAAGCCGGAAGATGATCGTATGTCTATCAGTGAGATATATGAACGCAGCTGGAAACATGCGTATAAAGACATTTTGCCGTATAGTTATCTGAATGCGATACCACGAGGTCACTGGGCTTCCGTGATAGATAGCCCCGGCTGGAATACACTGATTTTGTTTGAGCGGGGAAAGATGGTCGGGACCAGTAGCTTTTGCCAATCTCGCTTTCCGCAATTTGAAGGTTGCGGAGAGATCATTTCTCTGTACCTGCTCCCGGAATATATGGGGAAAGGATATGGAAAAGAATTATTGAATTTCGTGACCGCGGAATTATCAGCGAAGGGATTCCAAGAAATTTTTTTATGGGTGCTGGAAGAAAACAATCGGGCAAGAGGTTTATATGAACGTTATGGATTTTTGAGAGCAGAAGATGTGGTAGAGGAAAAAATCGGCGGAAAAAATGTCCGAGAAATTCGATATGTTTTGAAATCTGACTGATATAGAAAATACTAGAAAGAGGCGGCATAGATTTTCCGCTTTCAATATTATTGATATATCCGGGATTTTGCCCCATTGATAAGCTCATGTCGCGAGCTGATACGCCTTTTTTTCTCTGAGCTGCGCAAGACGCATGGAAAAATCTTTTTCTATCATGCTTTTTATCACCACATGTATGATCATATAGTCAGAGACAAGAGGCTATGAAACGGAGAAAACATAATTATGAGAACATGTGTAGGATGCGGAACTGAGATGAAAGAAAACTGTACAATAAAGGTGGAGGGCGCTGGTTACGGTATTGTGATATCTTATGACGAGAGTAAACTGTTCGGCGGCAGAATCGGAAAGCAATTTGCGGAGGCTCAATATGATTGCAAAAAATAAATATCCTATATGTGAATTTGATACTAATAAAAATCCCATTATTCACCCGACGGGATTTTTGGTGGGAAATCTTCCGAAAAAGTGTGTGATTACGTACTTGC
Organism: Bacillota bacterium; assembly: GCA_963929955.1. GTDB lineage: Bacteria > Bacillota > Clostridia > Peptostreptococcales > Anaerovoracaceae > Lentihominibacter. Next base: position 1,344 of record CAWVKQ010000012.1, on the reverse strand, counting down.
GGAGGGAATTAGAGCGATTTGTAGAGGAAAATCAGCTTCCGGTCATAGGTTACCTTAAATCTGAGGTATTTGACATTCCGATTTATGAATATGTCACGGATACAGAAAGACTTTGCATTACAATGGCGCTTTGCGGCGGCCCGGGCGCAGCAGTAGCACTTGAAGAATTGCACGCAATGGGATGTGAAACATTCATCGTCTGTGGCGGAGCAGGAGCTTTGACAAATGACAGTAAAGTTGGGGAGATCGTTGTCCCGGTCGCTGCTGTTAGAGATGAAGGAACTTCTTATCATTACCTGGAACCTTCCCGCGAGATACAATGTCACAAAGAAACCGTTGAGAAGGTCATTTCATACTTAAAAGAAATGGGAATTCCATTCAAAACAGGAAAGACTTGGACAAGTGACGCCATATATCGTGAAACTGCGGATATGATTGAGTACAGACGAAACGAAGGGTGTATCACGGTGGAAATGGAAGCGGCTGCTTTTTTCGCCGTATCTTACTATTATAATATTCCTCTTGTGCAGTTATTATATGCAGGTGATGATGTAAGCGGTGAGGAGTGGGATTCCCGAAACTGGAATACTCAAGAGAGTATACGATATAAATTGCTCCGCATTGCAATCGAAGTTGTAAAAAAACTGTGATTATGAAAGGAGAGGCGTAACGATGAAGATAGAAATCGAAAAAGATTTCCCTCAGTATTTTAAGCCGACATATCCGGAGGAATTTGACTTGTTTTCGCACTTTGAAGTAACGGCGGGCATACCGACCGTTCTCTTTGCTGTCACGACTTGGAAAGAGAACGGAAAACCGAATGTTTGCTTTCATTCGTGGAGCTGCTTTCATGGAGACAAGACTGCTTTCTTTGCCGTGATGGGCAACTTATATCAACATACCCATACCTATGCCAATATCCAAAGAGAAAAAAGCTTTTGCATTAACTTCCTTCCGATAAGCTTTTATGACAAGCTGGCAAATACCATTCATCAGAATGAATGGGACGATGACGAATTTGCAGCAGGGGGCTTTACGGTTTCCAATGCCAAAACTATTCACGCCCCTGCAATCAGCGAAGCGTTTCTAACGATGGAATGCACCTTGAAAGAAATACAGGATTTAAGCGGTGCGGGTATTACGGCCATGGTAATCGGACAGGTGCAGCATATCTCCGTGGAAGAAGCCTATGCACAAGGGTATGAATTAAGATATGGCAAGGACGGCTTTATGATGCTCGTGCCTGCGCCGCAGGATCTTGTTACCGGAGAGCCGAATCAATCGGCGATTGCTACCGTGCATATTGAGAAATACGACTGATTTAAGGAGAAAGCAAAAATGGCG
>CAWVKQ010000011.1:0-18479 GCA_963929955.1 Bacillota bacterium | reverse complement strand
CTGGACATTCATCAACTCCATCAACTACATATGGTCCTTCGTAATAGGATTCATACTGTACCTGATACTGATGAAGACTCCTCTGGCCGGCAACTCTCACGTATCCGAGGAAGAGCACGAGACATTTACTCAGAGAGATGCTTAATGAAGTCTTTTAAAAACTTTATATAAAAAATAGAAGCCTTTGAACACAAAGGCTTCTATTTTACCACTTTTTCAAAAAGGAGGAGTAAGATTATGGATTTATTGATCAAAGGCGGAACAGTCGTTACGGCTACATCGTCCTTTAAGGCCGACGTGGCTGTGAAAAACGGCAAGATCACTGCCATAGGCGCTAACCTCAAGCCTGAAAAGAAGACAGAGGTAGTAGATGCCAAGGGCAAAATGGTACTTCCGGGCGCCATAGACGGCCACACTCATCTGGCCATGCCTTTCGGCGGCACTATTTCCACTGACGACTACTGGACAGGCACAAGATCAGCCGCATGCGGCGGTACAACTACAGTATTCGACTTCGTGCTTCAGGGCGTAGGCGAGACCATGGATGCCGCTCTGGACAGAAGAGCTGCCATCGCAGCAGATGACGGCCCTGCGGTAGACTATTCTTTCCACATAGGCGTAGGCGATGTAACAACTCCGGAAATGCTGGCTTCGATGGATGCATGCGTAAGCAGAGGCATTACCTCCTTCAAGGTATTCATGGTATATGACTTCGGCGTTGACGACGGACAGTTCTTCGAGACTCTGCAGCACGCCGCAAAAATAGGAGCTCTTGTAGGCGTACATGCCGAAAACAGAGAAGTAAACAATGTTCTCATAAAGCAATACCTGGCTGAAGGCAAAACAGACGCTTGGTGGCACTACATGTCAAAGAACGAAGACGTTGAGGGCGAAGCAGATATAAGGGCAATAAATCTGGCTAAAATGGCCGGTTCATCTCTCTACATAGTACACCTCGGCAACAAGCAGGGCATGGATGCCGTTAAAGCCGCAAGAGACGAAGGTTATCCTATATTTGCAGAGACATGCCCTCAGTACCTGTACTTCACTAGCAAGGTATACAAAGACGGCATACCTGAAAAAGGACTCAGAGCCCGTGATTTCGTATGCTCGCCTCCAATGAAGGGCAAGGAATCACAGGATGCTCTGTGGGAAGGCATAAAGTCCGGCGATATCGCAACGATCGCCACTGACCACTGCCCGTTCCTCAAATCGGAAAAAGACTGGGGCATAACCAAGAAGGACGGCACCCCGGGAGACTTCACCACCATCCCTAACGGCTGCGCTGGAATAGAGAACATGTATCCTTACATTCTCTCCGAAGCCAACAAGGGCAGGATCACATTTGAAAAGGCAGTAGAGATATGCGCCACAAACCCTGCCAAACTCTTTGGCATAGATTACTGCAAGGGCGCTATCGAGGTGGGTCTTGATGCTGATATCGTTATTTACGATCCTAAGAAGAACTTCGAAGTAAAGAACGATGAAAACATGCACGGCGCTCTCGACCACACCATCTGGGAAGGCGCCAAGATGAAGGGATATCCTGTAGCCACATACTGCAGAGGCGCTCTCGTATTCAAGGACGGCGAATACGTAGGCGAGCAGGGTTACGGAAAATTCGTAAAGCAGAAGAAAGTAAGCCATAAAACACCTAAGCTGTAAGGGCCCGGCAAAAAAATTTCCAAACCCGTTCCGCAATTTACGATTGCTGCGGAACGGGTTTTTTATGCGGTTTTCAGCCGTTTTTGTATATTGTATTTTCGCGCGCCTTTTCAAAACAATCTGATTATTTTGCATTTACCTCTTCCCTTCTCTCAAAAACTTTGTTACAATATAAACGAGTAAAAAAGGGTATAAAAAATATAACGTAGGAGGTATCGATATGGACATTACCAAAGGCAACACCAGATTACTGGAATACACCTGCGAACATCGCGGAGAACTCATAGACGATCATGAAGTGTACGTAAACGGCTCCGTTGTCAACACAAGGCTTTACAAGTATATGGGGGAATTTTACCTTCAGGTGTTACAGAACGGCAACGTTATCCACTTCGACGTGCTTGAAAAGGCCAGGAAGATTCCTGTATAAAAGATAAATACGAAATCCTAGAACACCATTGAGATATTAAAAAGAAAGCCTGCAACCACTGTTGCAGGCTTTCTTACAGGCTTTTTTGTCTGTTAATAGTCAAACTATCATTCTATAAAGTGAGCGACGGAGCTGTATATGTTCTGGCGGCAAGCTCACTGTCCAGCATATAAAGACCCTTGCTGTCGCTTCCGAACAGTTCATATTTCTTTACCATATCATCGGCAGTATCTTCTTCCTCAGCCTGCTCCTTTACAAACCAGTCGAGGAACTGCATTGTCCTGAAGTCCTTTTCTTCGTAAGCAGCGCCGTAGATATTGTGTATAAGCCCGGTTACGTATCTTTCATGATCTGCGCCTTCTTTAAGCGGATCTATGAAGGACCTGAATTCCTTATCAGGCTTTGCTATTGCCTCAAGCACGACAGCCTCGCCGTTCTGCTGAAGATAATCCATGAAGAGGACCGCATGATCTCTTTCCTCCTGAGCCTGTACCTTGTACCAGTTGGCGAATCCGTCAAGACCTTCGTTCTTATAGTAGTTTGACATACCCAGATAAAGATATGCTGAATAAAATTCCTTGTTCACCTGATCGTTTAACAGCTCTACCACTTTTTTGGATAACATGATATACCTCCTTTTGCTGAAACTCAATCTCAGATCACCTGTGTGATCTACTGCATATATATAATATCACAGTGAGCTTATCTATTCCATAGTATTTTACCAAAATAGTCCATTATTGATAATCTTTTTTGCGGCATACATTCTATCTCCACTTTATATCAGCTCTGTCGAATCTTTCCGGAACATGGATATAGTTCTCGTCCTCAGGATACCCCACCATAAGTCCCCCGTAAAAGCTGCAGTCCTCCGGTATATCCAGGATATTCTCCCTTATTTCCGGTATGGCATTGGCCATCCTCTTAAGATATCCTGTCCAGCATGTACCCAGGCCCTTTGCCTGAAGATACAGCTCAGCCGTAGTAATAGCTATGGCCGTATCGGTCTCCGGCGATACGGCTCCGTCTCTGGCATATGCCAGTATGAGCATGGTCGCATCTCCCATTACCACGTTGTTTCCCTTTTCCATCTCCCGGGCTATTTCCGGAGATATCCCCGTCCTGTTCACATAGTCCAGTATAAGGGTCATTATCTTTTCCATGATTTTCTTTGACTCTATGACTATCCATCTGGCAGGGTGCTGATTCTTGGCGCTGGGAGCCCATGAAACCAGATCAAGAGCCTCCTCCACTATGGCTCTGGGCACAGATTCCTCATTAAAATGCCTGTATGATCTCCTTCTCAGGACATGGCTCTTAAGGTCATCCACAAACTCTTCCCCAAGCCTTGGGATCTCATCCATAAGTATGGCGGGCCTGTCGTTATACGATATTGCCTCCGTCGGGCATACGGCTCCGCAGTGCATACATCTTATACATCTTGCGGGTGACACAAGCTGCGGGAACCCCTCCACATCCTCAAGAGCTGAGAAAGGGCACACGGACACGCATGTCATACACTCGATGCATACCTCTTCATTAATGTTTATCATTTTTATCCTCCGCTGCAGGGCGACTGCATATATATAACTGCCCCGCTCAATCATGTACCTATATATAATAGTCAAAGTTACGGGTTTCGTCAATTTTTTTGATCAAAATTTCATCTTAAAGAATATGGGGAAAATTCTAAATAGAAAAACAGTTCTATTCCGATTGATTTTTGTTTTCTTTGATGTATAATCTTAGCTGAAATGGTTCTGAGCAGCTAACCTCAGACAGTAAAAAGGAGATGACTCAAATGAAACCAAAGAGGCTCAGTCCCAGAAAGATGTTCGTTTTAGGCTTTTTCGGAGTCATAATGGCAGGAACATTTCTTCTTATGCTGCCCGCAGCTTCCGCAAAAGAAGCGCTCGGCTTTGCTGATGCTCTTTTCATGTCCACAAGCTGCGTATGCGTAACAGGACTGGCAACTATCGATCCCGGAACAGAGCTTACTTTTTTCGGCCAGCTTGTAATGGCCGTCCTGATCCAGATAGGAGGACTGGGGATAACCTCCATAGGAGTTATGGTCATAATGGCCGCAGGAGGAAAGTTCAGCATAAGCAAGCAGCAGCTTGTGAAGGAATCACTCAATCTCAGTTCAAACAAAGGACTTGTAGACATTGTGAAATCCGTATCCTACGTGACTCTGCTGTTTGAGTCCGCCGGTGTCATATGCGCGTTTATAACCTACGGGAGCATTTTCTCCTCAGGCAGCGCCCTGTGGAAGAGCATCTTTCATTCCGTAGCCGCATTTAACAATGCCGGTTTTGATCTTATGGGGGATTTCAGAAGTCTTGTCGACTTCAGCGATGACATATGGCTGTGCGTGACTACCACAGGCCTCATAATATTCGGCGGCCTTGGTTTCTTCGTCATAAAAGAGCTCGCGTCCTTCAAGCATCCAAGGACATGGACGCTCCACACAAAGGTGGTGCTCTGCACGACCATCTGCCTCATTCTGGCAGGCACCCTCATGCTGAAAATAACAGAAGGCAGCGGCATCACATGGCTTGAAGCTTATTTTCAGAGCGTCTCGGCCAGGACAGCGGGCTTTGCTACCATATCGATGGGTGATGTGAGCAAGGCAGGCCTACTTGTGATAATGGTGCTGATGTTCATAGGCGCATCTCCGGGCTCAACCGGCGGAGGCGTCAAAACGACAACATTTTTCGTACTGTTCAAAAAATCCATAAGCACTGTACTCAACGGCCACTGCTCCGCCTTCAGACGTCAGCTCCCGGAGTCATCGGTAATGAAGGCATTCATGGTATCCAATCTCGCGCTTCTGGCTATAATGCTGAGCACATTTGCCGTATGTATGCTGGAGCCTGAGTTTACATTCGAACAGATACTGTTTGAGGTGGTGAGCGGATTTGCCACAACGGGATTTTCCACGGGGATAACTCCTGAGCTTTCTGAGTGGAGCAAGGTCATAATCTCTGCCACAATGTTCGTAGGCAGAGTCGGCCCTCTTACTCTGGCAACCATGTGGCTGAGCCGATCCCAGTCGGCAGCTCATTATTCCACAGAGGATGTAAATATAGGTTAGCTTATAATCAAAGGAGAAAAAAATGAAAGAAAAACAGAGATCCGGCTTTGGTATAATAGGCCTCGGCAGATTCGGCACAGCCCTGGCAAAGATCCTGGCAAAGGCCGGCGCCGACGTCATGGTCATCGACGGAGACGAGAGCAAGCTCCGCCAGATACGAGATTACGTGCGTGATGCTTTTAAAATAGGAAAGCTCACAAGAGAAGCCCTGGAGGATACAGGTATTGGAGACTGTGAAACCGTCATCGTATGCATCGGTGAAAAGGTTGACGTCAATCTTCTGACGACTCTGAATGTTATAAACATGGGAGTCCCACGCGTAATATCCAAGGCTGAAAGCCTTGAGCACATGGCAATACTTGAAAAGCTGGGGGCAGAGGTGGTCCAGCCGGAGACCGAGACCGCCACCAGACTGGCGGCGGTGCTGCTTTCATCAAAATCCGTAGATATGATGCGTCTTAATGATGATTACGTCATCTCAGAGATAAAGGCTACTTCAAAAATAGCCGGAAAATCCCTGAAGGAGCTTCATATGGAAAAATACGGTCTGAAGTTCATCGCTCTTGAAAAGGAACCTGATATGACCATCCCCGAATTCGACTATGACTATGAGCTTACGGAAAGAGACTGCATAGTGGTACTTGGTAAATTCGCGGACATTGAAAAATTCGAAAAGCGTGTTCTTAAGTAATAGGATGCAGGCTCATCTCAGCCTGCATCATTATGGCGCATTCCATGCGTTTTCTGAACAGCCTGCAGCCGTACTCATACACGCCGTTTATCGAGCCTGAGGAATGATAGCTGTTGGCGGCGCAGCCTCCCGAGCAGTACAGCCTTGCCCAGCACTCTTCGCATTCGCTGCGTGTATAGGCGTTGCATTTTCTGAATTCATCTACTATCCCTTCGTTCGTTACGCCGTCGAAGACATTGCCCATGCTGTATTTCGGATCATTCACGAACTGATGGCACGGGAAAAGCTCTCCCCATGGCGTTACCGCCATATATTCTGTCCCGCTGCCGCATCCCGATATACGCTTGTATATGCACGGCCCGTTTTCAAGATCCACCATGTAGTGATAAAAATTAAAAGGTCTTCCTTCACGGTTTCTTTTCAGCATTTCCTCGGCAAGTATCTCATACTGTCTGAAAAGAACAGGCATATCCTCCTCCGTAAGGGCGCACGGATCGTCAGGCGCACACACCACCGGCTCCATGCTCAGCTCCGTAAACCCCATGTCCGCCATATGGAATATATCATTTGTGAAATCCGTATTGAAATGAGTATACGTCCCCCTTACGTAATAGCTTTTGTCTCCTCTCTTTTCAACGAATCTTTTGAATTTCGGGAGTATGATATCGTAGCTTCCGTTCCCCTCATAGTCCTTCCTGAATCTGTCATGGACCTCTTTCCTCCCGTCAAGGGACAGTACCACGTTATCCATTTCCCTGTTGCAGAAGTCAGTCACCTCATCATCGAGCAGGATCCCGTTAGTGGTAAGTGTGAACCGGAAATTCTTGCTATTTTCCTTTTCCACGGACCTGGCATAGGCCACAGTATCCTTCACGGTCTGCCAGTTCATGAGGGGTTCTCCTCCGAAAAAGTCAACTTCAAGGTTATGCCGTCCTTCAGAATTTTCAACAAGAAAATCAATGGCCCTTTTACTCACTTCAAAAGGCATGAGAGCCCTGTCTCCATGATATTTTCCCTGGCTGGCAAAACAGTATTCGCAGTTCAGGTTGCACGTATGAGCGACATGAAGGCACAGAGCTTTGACCGTTCTGCTGCCGTCCTTATACTGAGCTGCCATCTCCCCGTACGTATCGGGAGTAAACAGCTTGTTGTTCCGCTCAAGCTCCGCCACATCCTCGATACAGGCGGCTATGTCCTCCTCTGTCACATCCGGCCTGCCCCTGTACTTCTCAAGGATCTTTGACTTTATCATTCCCGGGCTGTCGGTTTTATACATATCTATTATGTCGTAGGCAACATCGTCCACCACATGCACCGCGCCGCTGCACGTATCCAGAACTATATTGTATCCACTCAGTTTATACTGATGATGCATGTATCTTCCTCCTTAACAGAAAAATAGCGCCGCCTCCCGTGGAGGTCAGCGCTCCGTTTCCATGTGGAAACATGCCCGCTACTTCTCTTTGTTTTCACAAGGCTGATTGGCGACTCCGCAGCTTGTCTTGCACGCAGACTGACATGAAGTCTGGCACTCGCCGCATCCGCCCTTTTCCATGCTCTTGCAAAGGTCACGCGTCTTAATGGTCTTTATTCTCTCCATTGTTTCCCACTCCAATCTGAAATTTGATTTCCCATTATCGGAGATCTTCTCCGTACTATCATATGATAAAGCAGAAGCGCCCAATTGTCAAGACAGGCTGTCCGGACATCGGTATACCACATTGCCGTCCATGACAGTCAGCAGCACCTTCGCATCCTTTATCTCGTCTTTTGGTGCCGAAAAGAGATTTCTGTCCAGAACTATTATATCAGCCAGCTTTCCCGGCTCAAGGGACCCCAGCTCGTGATCTCTTCCGTAGACAAAGGCCGATCCCAGAGTGTTTGCCTTAAGAGCCTCTGCCAGAGTAAGGTATTCGCCGTTATCAGCCCCCGCCATGGATCCGTCATAATTCTTTCTTGCTACAGCGGCGTAAATGCCCGGGAACTGATTGTACTTCACTATAGGAAAATCGGTACCCAGAGCCAGTACAGTTCCCGCATCTTTAAGGGAACGGAACGCCCATTCGTATCGGCAGCGTTCCTCTCCCAGGCGTATAAGCTTCTCATTCATCTCAAGGGGCAGATGCTCTCCCTGCATTGAAGCAACGACTCCCAATTTTTTGAACCTTGGAATATCATCTGGATGTATAGTCTCTATGTGCTCTATGGTATTGACAAGGCCATGTCTGCCGTTGGCCTCAAGGGAAGCCTCATATGCGTCAAGAGCCATTCTGACCGCCCCTTCGGCTATGCAGTGTATCCTGACAGGGAGCCCTGCCCTGTTGGCCGCGATCACGCTGGCATTCAGTGACTCCTGACTGTCAAGGGGAACTCCTTCTCCCACGGTATCCGGGCGATCTGCGTAAGGCTCCAGTAAAAGGCCCGTATATGTGGATGTCACTCCGTCCAGAAAGCCTTTGACTCCCGATATTCTGAACATCGGGGAATCGAACTCTTTTTTCCATTTCACGGCTTCGGAAAAGTCCGTGCGCCTCATAAAGGCAGTATAAACATGTACGCGGCTTGTAAATTTCCCCTCTTCAGCCATTGCCTTGAACATATCGTATCTGTGATGTATAACGTCGTCATAGCCGTCGGCGCTCATCTCGCTCAGGGACGTGACTCCCTGAGAGGCCAGGCCTTTCATAAAGTCAGATATTATTTCCTTCATCTGATCATCCGGAAAATCATAATATTTTCTCCACGCATGCTCCATGGCATCAGGCTCATAGATCAGTCCGTTCATCTCTCCGTTTTCATCTACCCCCACAGATCCTGCCACCAGCTCCATATCGGGAGTATATCCGGATTCCTCAAGCGCCATTGTATTGAGCCATGCTGTATGGGCATCGGCACAGTTCATGTAAACAGGTCTGTCCGGGACAGCTTCGTCCAGGGATCTCTTCGTAGGCAGAGGGGCGTCGTTCCAGTTGGCCGGAAACCATCCGAATCCTCTTATCCTCGGCTCATCAGGATGCTCGGCAGCATACTTCTTTATCATTTCAACAGCCTCCTCCTCTGAGGCAGAGGACGTTATGTCGAGCGCGTGATCGCTGTCAGATACCGCTCCCCACCAAAGATGATCGTGTCCGTCCACAAGCCCGGCCATTATCAACCTGTCTCCGAAGTCATACACCTTTGTATCCTCAGCGCGAAACGCATCGATACCGTCATCTCTCTCAACAGCCAGTATCCTGTTTCCCTTTACTGCTACACCTCCTCTGAACGGATCGTCTTCACAGCCTGTAAATACTGCTTCGCTTTTTAATATCATATCCGCATATTCCATACTCAGCATCCTTTCTTTCATATGACCCCTCCTGTCTTGTATGTTACAGTAAACACAGCGCCCTGTAAATGTACCTTTGAAGATACACTTGCCATACCGCTGACGTGCCAGCATTTCTTTGACCTTAAAATTCTTTTATGATATACTTTTCATGTGTTTTGCATCTTATAAAACAGAACAGGATGTAACATATGAAAAAACGCCCTGTACTGGGCGATATTCTCGAAATGTTTGGAGAAGAATAGAAATACAAAATAAACACAAGAAAGGAGAAAGGGTACCTTAAGCGCCGGCGGCGCTGTGCCTGTTTGACAATATGGATCATAAAAAACTTGCGGATCTTCTCTTTCCGCACATAGACAAGACCCCCGAATACTACGAAGAGCTTTTCGCACCAAGAGACCTTCCGCAGGACGCTGTGGTAACCAGGCTGGGACCAAGTCCCACAGGCTTCATACATCTTGGCAATCTCTACGGGGCTCTTGCCGACGAAAGACTTGCTCATCAGTCGGGAGGAGTATTTTACCTGCGTATAGAGGATACGGACGATAAAAGATACGTGGAAAATGCCGTGGAAACCATAATATCATCTCTGAAGTTCTTTGATATAAATTTTGATGAAGGAGCTCTCATGGACGGAGAAAAGGGCGATTACGGCCCGTACTTCCAGAGCCGCAGGGGTGAAATATACCGGTGTTATGCCAAATATCTCGTGGAAAAAGGATATGCTTATCCGTGCTTCCTCACAGAGGATGAACTCGCTTCCATAAGACAGCAGCAGGAACAGGCAAAGGAAACCACGGGCATATACGGAAAATACGCTGAAAAGAGCCGCTCCCTTTCTTATGATGAAATAAAGGCTTTTATCGATGAGGGCAAACCTTACGTTATAAGGCTCAGATCCTCAGGCAACCATGACCTTCCTTCGGATGAGATCCGCCACATACATGTGACGGACGCCGTGAGAGGAGAGCTTTCAATGCCTGAAAACGATCAGGATGTGGTGATACTCAAGACAAACGGCATACCTACATACCACATGGCGCACGTTATCGACGACCATCTTATGAGGACTACCCATGTGGTAAGAGGCGAGGAATGGCTCATGTCTCTGCCTATACATGTGGAACTCTTTGAAAAGCTGGGATTTGAAATGCCTGTATACTGCCATACAGCTCAGCTTCTCAAGCTTGACAACGGCAATAAGCGAAAGCTGAGCAAGCGAAAGGATCCTGAACTTTCCCTGGATTATTACAGAAGAGAAGGCTATCATCCTGCGGCAGTAAAAGAATACCTCATGACCATACTCAACTCGGACTTTGAGGAATGGAGAGCCGCCAATCCCGACTCTTCCATAGATGAGTTCACCTTTACCACCGAGAAAATGAGCAGCGGAGGCGCCCTCTTTGATATAAACAAGTTAAATGACATATCAAAGGACGTTCTCGTTAAGATACCTGCTCCACAGCTCTACGATTTTCTTGCAGACTGGGCCCGCGAGTTCAGGCCTGAGGTTTGCCCTCTCCTCGAAAACAGGGCATATGTCGAGAAGATCCTGGATCTGGGGCGCACAGGCGGAAAGCCGAGAAAGGATCTCATATACGCCTCTCAGATCTTTGACTTCATCAGCTATTTCTTTGACGACTACTTCGTCATAGAGGATACTGTCCCTGAAAACGTATCCGATGAAGATGCCGCAGAGATACTGAGAAGATATCTTGATACATATGACCACAGCGACGATCAGACACAGTGGTTTGAAAAGATCAGGGCCATTGCAGATGAAATGGGATACGCTGTAAAGCCAAAGGACTACAAAAAAAATCCCGACATGTACAAGGGCCATGTGGGTCATGTAAGCACTGTCATAAGGATAGCGCTCATGGGAAGGAGCCAGTCTCCCGATATATGGGAAATACAGCAGATCCTCGGCGAACAGAGAACAAGAGATCGCCTTTCAATCATGATAAAATAAGCGCCTGTAAAAAAAATTTTCCCACAAACCTTCAAATATAGATAAGGTTTGTGGGATTTTTTGATGTCATCTGTGTGAATCCGATCAGATCACAGCTGCCAGCTGTTTAAGTATTCCTTCTGATCTTCAGTAAGGGAATCTATCTCCGTTCCCCAGGCTCTCAGTCTCATCTTCGCAACCATATCGTCGATCTCTCCCGATACATCGATGACGCGCCTTTCCATGGTCTCATGATTTTCTTTTATGTAAAGCGCGGACATGGCCTGGACCGCGAAGCTCAGATCCATTATCTCCGCAGGATGCCCGTCTGCGGCCGCTATGTTGACGAGCTTTCCTTCGGCTATTACGTTTACGGTATTGCCGCCCGGAAGGGTGTACTCCGTTATGTTGTCCCGTGCCGTCCGTTTAGAAACAGCGGCTCTTTCAAGGCCCTCCATATCTATCTCAACGTTGAAATGACCGGCATTTGCAAGTATGGCGCCTTTTTTCATTTTCTCCATGTGTTCGAGCGTTACGGTATGTTTGCAGCCTGTTGCCGATATGAAAAAATCGCCTCTTGATGCTGCTTTTTCCATCGTCATGACCTCATAACCGTCCATAACAGCTTCCATAGCCTTTACGGGATCCACTTCTGTAACTATGACCCTTGCCCCGAGAGCCGAGGCTCTCATGGCTATGCCTCTGCCGCACCATCCGTATCCCACGACCACTGCTGTCTTTGAAGCCACTATGAGATTCGTGTTTCGCATTATGCTGTCCCATACGGACTGGCCTGTGCCGTATCTGTTGTCAAAGAGATGCTTGCATTTGGCATCATTGACAGCCACCATGGGGAACCTGAGTACGCCATCTTTTTCCATGGCCTTGAGCCTTATGACACCTGTAGTGGTTTCCTCGCAGCCTCCTATGACCTCTTCACCAAGATCAGGGCGCTTTCCGTGTATCATCTCAACGAGGTCTCCGCCGTCGTCTATTATTATGTTAGGTCTGTGCTCAAGGCACATTTCGATGTGCCTTTTGTATTCTTCGTCCGTTGCCCCGTGAACAGCAAAGACGCTGATCCCCGAATCGGCAAGCGCAGCCGCCACATCATCCTGAGTTGACAGACTGTTGCTTCCCGTCACCGACATCTGCGCTCCTCCCGCCGCCAGCACAAGGCAGAGATAGGCTGTCTTTGCCTCAAGGTGTATGGAAAGGCTTATCCTGGTGTCCTCAAACGGTCTACTCTCTCTGAACTCGTCCTCCAGAGCTGCCAGAAGAGGCATATTGTTCTTTACCCACTGTATCTTCCTGTGCCCCGACGGAGCAAGGGATATATCTCTTATCTCGTATTCTCTCATCTATTCCACCGTTACCGACTTGGCAAGATTCTTCGGCTTATCTATATTGCAGCCTCTGTATTTTGCCACATAGTAGGCAAATATCTGCAGAGGCACTACCGCCAGCACAGGCGACACCTCGTCAATGCAGTCAGGTATATATATAACTTCATCGGAAACCTTTTCGATCTCAGTCCTGCCTTCCTTGGCTACGGCTATTATCCTGGCTCCTCTGGCTCTTATTTCCTCCACGTTCGATACCATCTTCTCATAGAGGAAGTCCTGGGTAGCGAGAGCGAAGACGAGAGATTCCTCTTCCATGAGGGCTATCGTCCCGTGCTTGAGCTCACCTGCTGCTATGGCAAAGGAATTTATGTAGGATATTTCCTTCAGCTTAAGCGAGCCTTCGTAGGCCACCCCCGAATCAAGGCCTCTTCCTATGAAGAATACCTGCTCCCTCCTGTGATACTGTTTTGCCATAGCCTCTATGGAATCCTCCTGAGCCAGTATGCTCTCAACCTTATCCGGAAGCGCCCTGAGTTCTTCCAGCATACTGTCGTAAACCTTCTTATCGACAGTTCCCTTCGTGCTTCCCATATAAAGTCCTATGAGATACATGCATATAAGCTGGGTCGTATATGCCTTTGTTGACGCCACCGCTATCTCGGGACCGGCCCATGTATAGAACACGTCATCGGATTCCCTGGCTACCGAGCTTCCCACTACATTTACCACCGACAGTACCCTGGCTCCTTTTTTCTTCGCTTCTCTCAGGGCTGCCAGAGTGTCCAGAGTCTCTCCGGACTGACTTATGGCTATGAAAAGCGTATTTTCATCAACAAAGGGATCTCTGTACCTGAATTCCGATGCAACGTCAACCTCAACAGGCACGCGGGCCATTTTTTCTATTATGAGCTTTCCCACAAGCCCTGCGTGATATGCTGTGCCGCACGCCACTATGTATATCTTGTTGAATCCCTCTATGTCTTCTCTGGTCATGGATATACCGTCTAGATTTATACTTCCGTCATCGTTGAGCCTTCTGGTAAGAGTCTCGTATATCCCCTTTGGCTGTTCATGTATCTCCTTGAGCATGAAATGCTCGTATCCTTCCTTTTCAGCGGCATCCGCATCCCAGGTAACGTGGAACACGTCTCTTTTTACGGTATTGCCCTTCTCATCGTAGATCTTTATGTCATCCTTTGTCAGGACGACCGTTTCGTTATTCTCTATAAGGTATACTTCTCTTACGTATTTGAGAAGAGCCGGTATATCGGAGGCTATGAAATTGCAGCCCTTTCCTATTCCCGCCACAAGAGGGGCGTCCTTTCTCACCGCTACGATCTTATCAGGCTCTGCGGCAGCTATGGCGCCTATGGCATAGGCTCCTCTCATCTCGCCGACCGCCCTGTTCACAGCCTCGAGAAGATCTCCTTCGTAAAATACCCCTATAAGGTGAGCTATCACTTCTGAATCCGTATCTGATTTGAATGTGATGCCATGCTCCTTTATGAGTCTTTCCTTTATGTCCTGATAGTTCTCTATGATACCGTTATGTACTATTGCTATGGTGTTGTCGCTGTTGGCGTGAGGGTGTGCGTTGACATCTGAAGGCACCCCGTGTGTCGCCCATCTCGTATGTCCTATGCCCACCGGCCCGTCATACTGCGGGTCCCCTATTATCTTTTCGAGATTCTTTATCTCTCCGACGTGCTTTCTTATCTCTATCCTGCCTTTTATCGGCAGCGCTATGCCCGCCGAGTCATAACCTCTGTATTCAAGACGCTTGAGTCCGTCTATTATCTTCTCCTTGGCGTGATCGTTACCAACGAATCCAACTATACCGCACATGCGTTGTCCTCCTTTTCTCTTATCCGAGCCTTTCGGAAAGGAGCGCGGAAAGCTCCTCAGCCAGCCCTGTTATATGGTCGACATCCTGACCTTCTATCATGACCCTTACAAGAGGCTCTGTCCCCGAAGGTCTTATGAGCACTCTGCCCAGTCCGTCCATCTCCTTTTCGACATCTGCTATGGCCTTCTGTATCTCACGGTCATTTTTATACTTCTCCTTGTTTTCGTTTTTTACCCTTGCGTTTCTCAGCACCTGAGGGAATATCTCTATCTCATCCGAAAGCTGTGAAGGAAGTTTGCCCGACAGCATCACAGCCTCCATAAACTGCAGCGACGAAAGTATCCCGTCTCCCGTCGTCGTATGATTCAGGAATATTATATGTCCCGACTGTTCTCCTCCTATGCTGCATCCGGATTTGAGCATGCTTTCAAGCACGTATCTGTCGCCTACTCCGGTAACATCCACGCTGCTGCCCATGCTCTCTATGTATCTGTGAAAGCCTATGTTGCTCATTACGGTCGCCGTTACGAGGTTTTCGGTAAGCTGCCCTTTTTCTTTCATCATCCTGGCGCATATGCATATGAGCTTATCTCCGTCTATTATCCTTCCCTTTTCATCCACAGCTATGAGCCTGTCGGCATCGCCGTCAAAGGCAAGACCGATAAAGGCGTTCTGTCTTACCACTTCCTTCTGGAGTCTTTCGGGATGAGTGGAGCCGCAGTCATCATTTATGTTTATGCCGTCAGGATTGTTTCCTATGACGGTTATATCCGCTCCGAGATCGGAATACACCTTTTCAGCCACATGATAGGCCGCTCCGTTAGCGCAGTCCAGAACTATCTTCCTGCCCCTTATATCAACGTCTATGGTGGATTTTAAAAATCCGGCATACCTTTCCTCTGCATCATCGTCAGCGTCAAGACACCTTCCCAGCTTTTCTCCCGTTATGTGGCTGTTCACATCTATGTCTCTCAGTATTATGTCTTCGATCTCATCCTCAATATGGTCGTCGAGCTTAAAGCCTTCGCTGTTGAAAAATTTTATGCCGTTGTACTCAAAAGGATTGTGAGAGGCTGATATAACGACTCCCGCATCAGCCTGATAAGCCTTTACGAGATAGGCTATGGCCGGTGTCGGGAGCACCCCTGTTTTTATGACGTTTCCTCCCACAGCCAGTATACCCGCGCTCAGAGCATCTTCCAGCATGTCGCCTGAAAGTCTCGTGTCCTTTCCTATAAGCACTACAGGCCGCTTCTTGTCCTTACTCAGAACATGCGCCCCTGCTTTTCCCAGCTTGAACGCCAGCTCGGGAGTCAGCTCTGAGTTCGCCACTCCTCTGACTCCGTCAGTACCAAACAATCTTCCCATGATATTCTCCTTTTCGTATAACCCAAATATATTATTCGGCCGCTCTCAGAGTTATCTTCGCAGCCGGAAGTCCTCCCTTGTAATACAGATATGTTCCCTCCGGCAGATCTATGTTTATTTCAACGCTGCCCCCGGAAGTCCTGCCCGACATATCCACAGTTCCTTCAATGGAATCTATTTTTTCGATATCCGATTCCGTACCCAGTATCGTGACAGTATCAGGCGCTTCCGTTATCTCCGCTTCCATTCCTTCACTGAGATTTTCAACCGAAACATCAAGGCTCACGGCCTTTGAGTAAAACAGCTGTACATGAGCTGATGCCGTTTCCCTGCTTATATCCACTCCCAGCACCACTTCTCCTCCGTCCGTGACAGGCGAAAGGCTCACATCCACCTCCGAACGTCGTTCCGTAACAGAATCATTGGATACGGTGCCTCTGACTTCCTTTACTCTGTCCACTGAGCTTTTGGCTCCCGTTACGGTAACATCATCAGGAGAGCTGTCTATGACCCATGGCTGAAGGCTTCCGCCGGAGTTTTCCGCACCTGCGATCTCCACTGTCACCGGCTTTTTCTCCCTCACGAGCTCTTCGACACTGAAGGATGCCGTCTCCCTGGACATCTCTACCATGCTTATGCCGTCCGGAAGATTTATGATTATATCTCTTGTGTTTCTGCCCTCCGTGCAGCTTCCCACATCCACCGTCGCCGTCACTCCTGTCCTCTTTGTCTGATTGACCTCAGCCCTTCTTCCCTGTATCGTGACGTCCGTTGTGATTTTTTTCTCCACTACCGCAAGCCCGTTTTCCGCGAGAGCATCCGTATTTACGAATGTTATCTCCACATCCGATATGCTCGCCTCCGTATCGGGATTCACCTCTCCCATGACGTATATCCAGAGCGCTACCGCTATGAGGAGGGATATTATCTTTAAAAAAGTCTTATTGTTAAGCATCTTTCCTCCCTCTGAACTTTTCCGCCATATTGGAGAAGAAACTCATCTTTCCCTTTTCTCCGCCGGTTGTGAGATACATGTTGAGAATGGTCTTTTCAACGGTCTTCATATCCAGGAACCTCGAAAGCTGCCCGTCGCTGGCTATGGATATTATACCTGTTTCCTCCGATACTATTATGGTGAGGGCATCTGAATTTTCCGTTATCCCTATCCCTGCTCTGTGCCGCGTTCCCAGATCTTTGCTCAGATCGTTGTCCTTTGTCAGCGGCAGCACGCAGCCGGCAGCGCATATCCTGCCGTCTCTTATTATGGCCGCCCCGTCATGAAGAGGCGCCCCCTCATAAAATATATTACCCAGAAGCTGTTCCGTTATCTCGGCATCGACTATGGTGCCCGTCTCGATTATGTCCGAAAGAGCCGTCTCTCTTTCAAAAACTATAAGCGCGCCCACTCTGTCCTTTGAAAAGCACTCCACAGCCTTGACTATATGGCTCGTTATCTGCTTTCCCTTTTCTTTGTCCACCTGGGTAAGAGGCGATTTTACCAGTTTGCTTCTTCCCATATATTCAAGCGCTCTTCTGAGCTCAGGCTGGAACACAACCAGCACGCCTACGGCGCCCAGAGTCACTATGCCCTTGAGCAGCCAGTTTATGGTATGCAGATTGAGCAGCTCCGATGCCAAAGTCGCGGCCACGATCACCAGCAGACCCTTCATAAGCTGCTGCGCTCTCGTCTGCTTTATGAGTCCCAGAAGCTTATATATAACGAAAGCCACTATCAATATATCTATTATGTCGGTGACCCCTATGCCGGAAAAGACATTTCCAAAGAATTCCTTCATCAAAGCGCTCCCAAAGTTAAAATAATCCGATTATATTTTACAGAAACAGCAGTTGTTTTTCAATAGTTAACAGTACAAAACAGGTGATGTTCACCTGTTTTTCATATTACCGTCATTTCAAAGGCTTTTACGCAAAAATTCCCATAAATGCCGCTAAGGCATTTATGGGAAAGCCGTCTGAAATCATGCCTCATACGGATCCGGGGCATGCCCCGGACACGTCAGGAGTACAGACATGAACTGCGGATCAGTAGGAGGTCTCAAGTACTCCGTAGTCCTTGTCGTTTCTTCTGTATACAACGTTTACGGAATCCGTTTCCATATTGAGGAACACAAAGAAGTTATGAGCCAGCAGCTCCATCTGCACTATGGCTTCATCCACAGTCATAGGTGTGAGCTCGAACTTCTTCCGTCT
Source organism: Bacillota bacterium (assembly GCA_963929955.1). Taxonomy (GTDB): domain Bacteria; phylum Bacillota; class Clostridia; order Peptostreptococcales; family Anaerovoracaceae; genus Lentihominibacter. The sequence continues at coordinate 546 of CAWVKQ010000011.1, read as the reverse complement.
TACTACATGGATCTCTTCCTGCTCATCCTCGAACTCAGGAAGCTCGCCGAACGCGATCTCTTTATGACCCTTGTACTTATTCTGGAGCTTTGTCTTGAACTTGGACATCTGTCTGGACAGCTTGTCTATGACCCTGTCCACCGCATCGTACGGATCGTCCGCCTTAACCTCAGCCCTGAATATGGTTCCCTTGGCATTTATGGTCGCTTCCACCTTGTATCTGCCCTTTTCCCTTATGGTCATTACGTTTCCGGTGATCTCGTTTGAAAAGTACTTATCCAGCTTCTCAAACTTCTTTTCAATGGTCTCCTTGAGCTTTTCGCTCGGGCTGTAGTTCTTGCCCGTTATAATAGTCTTCATAACAACGACCTCCTTTGTAGGCTTTTTTTTATTATACCATATCTTGTATGGATGTGCAGTCTTTTTGATATAAAAAACGCATATCATACATGTGGCCCGGCTGACCTGATCTTTGCCCCCACACCTGCCTTTACCTGATTTTATCAGAGGACTTACTTCTAAACTACGCCATGATCACTGCCGCCT
>CAWVKQ010000010.1:0-49448 GCA_963929955.1 Bacillota bacterium | reverse complement strand
AGGCGTCCTCGCTCGACGAGGAATACTCCTTGATGAGATCGTAAAGCTCCGGATAATCTTTCTCTATATCCTCTATGGTGACTTCTTCGCCTTTACCGTCTACCCACATTTCCTCAGCGATATACCTGACGGATCTTCCGCTCCTGTCGTATTTCGGGAGTCCTCCGAAAACAGTCTCCGAGGACTTCTCATCAAGAGAGATATCGCGTATGGATGATGCGTCGTTTCCTTCCTCATCTTTTATAGCGACAGGATAGCTCGAACTTCCGATGGTAACGGTGTCAGCATACGGATAATTTCTCGTCATCTCATAATATCCCGGCGTATCCTCTTCCTCAAAATCAAGGCGGAAAACAAGGTTCAGCTCCCTGCCGTCTTCGTTTATATCGTCAAGAGCCGCCTTTATCTCTTTCCTCAGGCTTCCGTCTCCGTCATTCCAGTTCTTTGTCACCTTTACATCAGTCGTTCCAAGCCTTCTGTTGGCAACGGAGTACATGGTATCGACTCCGGCCTCCACAGGCTGAAGATATACCGCTTCATATCTGTGATTGTCCGTAGTGTACTGGACAGCCGCGTACTCAGTGTCATTATCTCCGTTGTAGAAAAAGCTTTCATCCCTGTATTTATCCTCAGACGGTCCTGCATCCGGCGCAGCCACTTCCGTTTCGCCTGTCTTCACCTCAACGATATATACGTCCTCAGGCTCGTGCTCTCCTATACCGACAAGCTGCTGCCATATATTCTCGCCGGAGCCTTCACCGTTTCCCAGGGTAACGGTGTTTATGAGGCTTCCGTCAGCTCTCAGACGAACCTCCACTGTTACAGGCTCCCTGTGGATTATATCGCTGTCATCGTTCCATTCCTTACGTACCAGTATCCTGTTGCCTTCTCCCGGCGCGTTGGTGACAGTTGTGATATAGCCCTCCTCTGTCCTTTCCGTCTCATACGAAGGCGCATATCCTGCGGTGTTTTCCAGCTCCAGCAGCACATAGTCGTACTGTCTTCCTTCCTCGTCGAATTCATCGAGAGGAGACACCTCGGCCTTCCAGTCGCCGGTTTCGCGCATCTTTATACCGAGCTCCTCGTTTACCGTCACAGCCTCCTCATCGGCTTTGCCGTCCATAGTGAAAGTAGCTGCGAGGCTGTCCTCATCCAGCTGATCCTCTCCTGTCATCCTGTAGAGACCGAACGTCACCTCAGCTCCCCCGGGAGCATCTGTTTCGTTCCCCTCTTCATCAAGCCATATCTTTTCTACATCGTATTTTATGGTATTTTCTATGGAGTTTGTTATCACTGTGGTATCCCTGCCGTTTTCAGCAGCTTCGGATCTGTAGGTGATATCCCTTCCTCCCTGGTTCAGCACGAACCTGTCCGCATCGCTATCCAGCAGGTTTTCGGATCCTCCCTGGTATACTGCAGTCTCTACCCATTTGTATTCCAGCTCTCTTCCCAGAGCATCGTACATAGGCGCGGTCACTGAGCTTTCCTCGCGAAGGTTCTCTGCGGAGAACTCATCCATGACTACGGTTATTTCCTCTCCGTTTTTTCGCGCAGGCTCCCAGTCGTTTTCATCCCGACTGCCTTTTTCACGTCCGTAAAGGGTCAGCTCCACTGTCACATCCTCGAATTCAGCCTGGAATGCAGCGGCCTTCCACACCTTTTCGGCTTTTGTTGAAACAGTTCCCGATATCCTGTTTGAAAGCGTGCCTCCGTTATATAAAAACGTGTCCGTTCCTGTCCTCTCTCCCGTCTGCTCCTTTATGGCTCCGTCCGCATCAGGCCTCATATCCGTGATGCTTCCGTCTTCGGATATCTGTCCGAAGACCTGTTCGTACATGTCCGCCGTCTCTCCCTCCAGATACTCTCTTACCACGTAAACGTATCTGAAGCCTTCCGGATCGTATTTGTCCAGAGCTTTAAATATTATGTCCTGGTTATCCTGTCCGTTGATGTCGAGCGTCACTATGCTGCCCACGTTATCTCCTGAAGTATATCTGACAGGCGCAGCCGTGGAAGGATCCTGTCCGTTTCTGTAACGCCACAGCTGAAATTCTCCTCCCGGTCTCTCCTCGCCGCTTCCCAGTATACCGGAGCCTTCGTCCAGCCATACCTTCTGCGCATCATATTCCGTCTTCCCGGTGAGGGTGAGATACATGGCGCCCCCGTCATGGAGCCTGTCTGTCACCGATCCGTAATTAGGCGCTGCCGAGTTATCATAGATCACAGCAAAATAATCGCCTTCTTCAAGGACTTTATCAAGATGGATGCCGTCCGAATATCCTTCCGCTCTGCCGGCGCTGTATGCAATGAGGCTTCCGTCCAGATTGTATTTCCACAGTCCTCCTATGGTTATGACTCCCTTTGTCGGATTGTCAGGGTTCTGCGGATCGTCTTCTGTGATTATCTCAAGATCGTCCTTTATGTCTTCGAGATTATAGATCTGCGGATCCTGCCCTTCTATGTCAACTTTAAAATCAAGGCTGTCCAGTATGGCGTCTGTTATGCCTTCCGCGCTTCCCAGATCTCCCCATCTTATGTTTACATTGAATGAAAAATCCGATGCAAGGACATAGTACCAGCCCGGATCAAATACCGCCTCATAATCATCTATGTTTTCATCCGTTACATCTGTCAGTATATACCCTTCCTCATCCCGGGGCTGTATCTTCCAGTCTATCTTATAATACGTCTCATCTCCGTACGTGTCTTCCCATGTCACCTTTGAAGGCAGGCTCCTCGATCCTATGGTCACAAGATATGATCCCACGCCTGCGTTTTCATTGACAGACACAGCCGGCATGGAGGAAAGACCTGCCATGGACATGTTATCCTCTGTAAGGACAGCGTACTGCGTCGCCTCTCCCAGCTCGTTGCCGTCTTTGTCAACGGCTGTCATGCTGAAGCTGAGCTCAGGCAGCGCATATCCTGTCCCTGAAGGTCTTATGCCGTCTTCATTATTATTATCTATCCAGAATATGCTGTTGCTGTATCCCTCCCTGTAGCTGTCCACAGATACGGTCGTATCATCAGGAAGAGATGCCGCGCGCAGATTCCTCTCCGCCTTTGCCGCCGCCACGCCTGGGTTCTCTTTCACGGCATTATCCGTATTCTCTGCCGCCTCCTCATTTTGCTCCTGCTTTTCGCTGAACGAAAAAGAAGCTGTGTTCTTTTCGACCGCAGCCGTAAATCCCTCGTCCTCTCCCGGCTCTGTTATAACGGCAATATCATCCTCTGTCACATCGACTGTTCCCGCATCCCCTGCGAACAGCGCTTCCGCCGAAAATTCAGGCTCGTCTTTGTCCACGGCAAAGCAGAGGCATACGCTGCCGTCCTCATCTGTACGGCTTTCTGCCGCTCTCCCCTTGCCTGCGCTTATATCTCCCAGCAAAAGAGCTTCATCCTCTGTGAGCCTCACGCTTATCTGCGCTGATCTTACATCGCTGTCTTCATCAAGGCCGGCTCTGATGCTTACCTTTACCGTCTCGCCTGCTGCCGCCTTTTCCTTTTCCGGCGACCATTCTATACTGATATCCTTATCCGTGCTGCCCGCAGCCTCGGCAATGGTCTGCGGTATCATGGTGAACACCAGCAGCGCGGCTGTCAAAAGGCATACTGCTTTTTTTCTCGCTTTTGCTCTTCTCATTGTGCTTCTCCCTCCGCCTTTTCCTTTTTCAGGCGTTCCACCTCATCTCTCAGCTCCCTTATGGTCCTCTTCTGATCTTCAATGACCTCTCTGAAAAGATTCTCTCCCGTGTTGTAGGAGGCCTTTTTAGAATCCTTACTTTTGCCATTTTCTCCGTCGTTTTCTCTGAATCCGTAGCTGTATATGCCCAGTGTCCCGGAATAAAAAGCCTCCTTCCATCTGGCGCACGCCCTTTCTATTCTTTTGGATCCCAGCACCCGCACGTCGAATCCCGCTTCGCTGAATATCTGTCCCGGTCTTTTTCCTTTTATATATTCGTTCATGAATCTGTGCTTGAACTCGTTTGAATAGATAACTCTTTTTTCATCAGCATCAACCACAAAAGGATTCTTTTTAAGCTGTGCCTGTTCACTTTTCGTTAACTTGCCTCTGCCCATTACACTGTCTCCCTTGCTTTAAAAACTGCATTGTTATAAATTACGAGTAGATGAGAATGAATATTCCTTAAAAAAAATAAACGCTTATACTCTTCTTCTCTTTCTCTTTGCGCCAAAATTCAGACATTTCTGATCGATTATGTTAAAATTTTGGAACAAAGATATAAAAAGTGTGTTAAAGTGTTTAAAAGCCATAAAAGTCAAGGGATCGAGCCACCGTGTATCCCTTGGGCATCTATGTATACTTATATTCGTTTTCTTTGTTTTTCGCTGCGCCGTAATGTCTACCTTTTGGCGCAAATCTTTAGAGGCTTTTTATCGTATCCTTACTTCTCCGTCTCCTTGGCCCACCTTAAAAATGTGGTCTGTGCAAGATCCAGCCTGCTGGCCGCTTCTCTTGAGCTTATATCGCCTCTCTTCCATCTGACTACAAGGTCATCAAGCTCTGCCGGCCGCTTTCTGGGCGGTCTTCCGAACCTTACTCCCCGCTTTCTCGCCGCCACTATCCCTTCTGCCTGGCGCTGTCTTATGTTTTCCCTTTCCGTCTCCGCCACGTAGGATAGTATCTGCAGGACAATATCAGCTATAAATGTCGCCGTAAGATCCCTGTCCGCCTCCCATGTGTTCAGCAGCGGCATATCGAGAACAACTATATAAGCCCCCTTTTCCTTTGTTATGATCCGCCACTGCTTTATTATCTCATCGTAATCCCTTCCAAGCCGGTCTATGCTCTTTATAACCAGAACATCTTCCTTTTTCAGCCGCCTCATGAGCAGCTTGTACTGCGGCCTGTCAAAATCCCTGCCGCTCATCTTATCGAGAAATATGTTCTCTCTTCCTATGCCGAAATCCGCCAGAGCCATCATCTGCCTGTCCTCGTGCTGCTCTCTGGTGGAAACCCTCGCGTAGCCGTACTTTTCAGCCATTTTTCCATCTCCTTTCTTTCTGAAAACGCCTCCCCCCTTATTTTACCTAAAAACCTCCCCTTATACGGGGGGAGGTTTTTGATCAGGTGATATAAAATGTGGAAGCAGACCAAAGCAGGCACAAAAAAACTGCCTGCCGACAGCTTCTGACTGTCAGCGGGCAGCTTACCCTTTTACCGGGTCTTATTTTGGCAGCTTGTTTTTACGTCCGGCTATTTCCAGAGCTTTTCCGGATAAAGGCCCCTGTCCTTCATTGCCTGGAGAGCGTTCTTGACGTCCTCCCTGTCCTCCTTATATGTGACGCCGCACCATTTATCCCGGGTCTCGAGAACCTTTATCTCCGCCCTTCCCTCTTTTATGAGCATGTCCGCAACAGAAGGGAGCGGGTATTCTCCCTTTACGGGATCGCTTTTAAGGGTCTTTTCAAGAAAGGCCGGGAATCTGTCCTCCAGCTCTTTCATCATGCTGAGTGAAAATCCCCAGAAGTTCATGGATACCACCATATCTTCCGAAAGCTCTGTCCATGTCTTTCCTTCATCCTCCGTGTAGGCTATGCCGCCGTCCCGCTTCATTATCCTGGTGCGCTCGGTGACCTGCCTGAGGAATCCCTCTTCATCTGTTTCGCAGACGCCTCTCGCCACATGTCCGTTATCTGTCACCGTATTTTTGAGCATATATCCTATCATGCAGTAGGCATACTTTTCCCTGTCCTCATGGGTCGTAAGATAGTCGTATATTTTCTGGAAGCCTTCCGGTCCGTAGTAATCATCGGCGTTTATAACAGCAAACGGACCGTTTATGAGGCCGCGGCAAGCGAGGACCGCGTGAGCCGTCCCCCACGGCTTTTTTCTCTCTTCCGGAACACTGAAGCCGCCGGGTATATCCTCCAGCTTCTGGAAAGCATATCCTATGTCCATGAACCTTCCTGCTCTTTTGTCGACCAGCTCCGCGAAAATGTCTCTGTGCTCCTCCTTTATGACGAACACCGCTCTTTCAAAACCGGCCATCATTGCATCGTAAAGCGAAAAATCCAGTATTATCTCTCCTGACTCTGTGATCCTGTCTATCTGCTTGGGTCCTCCGTATCTTGAGCCCATGCCCGCCGCCATTATCACAAGAGCCGGTTTTCTGTCCTTGTTCATATCGTTTTCCTCTTTTTCTTTTATATATCCTCTAAATTATACCAAATCCGACGCTGTTTACAAAGGTTTTTGTTTTACGGACCTTTCTTCATGTTATAATGTTTTCAGGCTTCTTGCTCATGAAGGAGGATCATATGAAAAAAGAGCTTGTCTTTGTTACGGGATTTTTCGGTTCCGACACAGAGGAGCAGGCGAGGAAGATCGCCGAAGAAAGAGGTTTTGATTTCCTGTCCCTTGACAGAGAGATCGAAAAACAGGACGGCCGTTCCGTACAGAGGATATCAATGACAATGGGGGAGCATGAATACAGGAACAGAGAGTACGAAACTCTCGTCCATATCTGCTCACATGCAGAAAGACCCGCAGTCGTTGCCTGCGGAGACGGAGTGCTCCTTGACGACATGTCCGCTTCCCTGATAAAAGAACACGAGCTCATTATCCTCGATATGGATACGGACGTTGATGTTCTGTGGCAGAACGCTCTGAAAACAGGCGGCTCCACATACCATGCCTTCATGTACGGCAAGGATCAGCAGCAAAAAAGAAGAGCCTTTGACGATCTTCACAGACGCCGGAAAGCTCTTTATGAACGGAGGGTATTATGAGGGTTATAGGACAAAAAGAGTTGGAGACCACTAGCCCCAATAACTAGGGTACTCACTAGATCTATGGAATTCACTCCATACGATCGCGTCTCCCCAATCAGGGATCACACCGGATAGCTTTTCCTGTTTAGTCATCTTCTTGTATATATCAGAGATACTTTTATCCGTTGGCATTGTCTTCAATAATTCTGGAGCATCAAGCGGCTCAGGTGAGTGCATATAGCACCACCAAAAGGCCGCTTTTATTCTTCTCTCGATAGATAAGCCTCTGTGCATTCTAAGCATCTCTCTAAGCCTTGAATTGATCCCTCCTTCAATTTGATTGTTCGTTGTAGGTATTTTATCTATTTCATTCCTCAATTCTTCATCAAGATAAGTAAACATTGTCTCTTCTTTAAGCAGTCTCTTTATTGAGCGTTGTGCTTTAAGAAGTCTTTCATGCGTAGGTCTACTATTCCCATATTCATCATATGTTACCTGACTTAAAAATTTATTGTATTTTTTCATCCACTCAATGAATCTTGTTATCCATGTTTCCTTTTCTTCTTCGGTCTTTAAATGGAGCAGATCTTTGGCCAGTATATATAACTCTGCTCCTGCTGCAGTCTTTGGTTTGCTTGTTGTATATCGTTTCACTTGACAAAAAACATGAAAGAGACACCTTTGATGCTTTGCATTTGCCCATGTTTTCTTAAGTGCTTTCGCAAAGCCTTTACCACCATCCGAAACTACCATTTTAGGTTCGCTGATACGTGACATAAGCGCTTTCCAGGCTCCTGCATGTTCATACCTGCATAAGTACCAGCCAAGAACATACTTTTCATCACAGCAGATCAGTATACATGCTTTTCGACCTAAATATATTCCATCCACATATACCACATCACTCTGTCGTTCGATTTTTGGTGGTAGAGGCCATATGTCCCAAAACTGTTTCGTTTTTCTTCTGAATGTCCGCCCTTCACCCGGCATTTCCTTTTGAGTTTGCTTGCCGAATAGCCACTTTAAGAATATCTTCAGTTGCTTTGATGAATTGTCGATCTTAGGAGTATAGACACTGGAACAATTCCTGCAGAACCATCTTTGGGTTCCTGATCTGTTTTTTCCATACTTGATACAAATGCTCCCGCAAACAGGACAAATCACATGTTTCATATATCTTCCTCCAAAGCATATCCTTTTTAAGAAGATATAACCTCAATTTGCATTGAAATTTCAACCGTTACAGACTGTTTCACCAACTCTTTTTGTCCATGGTGTATCTTCTTTGAAAAAAGATAAAACCGCTACGACCATTCAAATTTCAATGATCGAAGCGGTTTTTACCAACTCTTTTTGTCCTATAAGCCTATTATTTACAAAAGAAACAGCTCAGCTGATGAAGCTGTGCTTGATGTGGCAAAAAGAATGGTGGCTGCCGCTGTCACGGCTCCCAAGGGTCATGGTATAGATAATCTCCTGGCTCTTATCCTTGACGGCGAGGACAAGGACAGACTTTCTGCCATTATGAGAGATATTGCCGAAGAAACAGGCGCGGATTTTTTCAGCAGGGATGCCGAAAACGTCGACAACAGCGTCTGTATAGTACTCATGGCTACCAGAAACAAGCCTATAGGCCTTACCGACTGCGGTTTCTGCGGTTTCGGGACCTGCGGCGGCGCTAAAAAAGCGGGAGCCAACTGCGCCTTCAATGTAAACGATCTGGGACTTGCCATCGGCTCGGCCGTCTCCCTTGCCGCAGACAACAGGATAGACAACAGGGTCCTGTTTTCAGCGGGAAAGGCAGCTCTCAGGATGGGCATATTCCCTGAAAACGTGAGAGTATGCTTCGGCATACCGCTCTCTGTCAGCGGCAAGAGCATATTCTTTGACAGACAGGGCTAGGTACGCCCTATACGGTATATCTCAGATCTCATCATAAACGGTCCGATACATGCGCCGGGCCGTTTTTTCTTTCCAAAATCTCTGCGATCGCGGCTGTCACAGCTATCCCGAGACACCATCCGGCAATGACGTCCGTAGGGAAATGGACTCCCAGATATACCCTGCTTATCCCTACGGCGAACATGGGAACAGCAAGAACGACCGTCAATACATTGGCGGCTGTCCTGTTTTTAAAGTTCTTCCTTATGAGATATATGAGAAGGCTGAACACCAGCATACTGGCCACAGAGTGACCGCTGGCAAAAGAAAAACCGCCCTCTTCTACGAGATGGGTCACATCTTCCGGCCTCGGTCTTGCAACGACATGCTTTATCAGCTTGTTCAGAAGCGTAACAAAAAGAGCTCCCGCCGACAGAGGCAGCCCGTATGTGAGCCTCGTCCTCTTTATAATGAGCAGCACAAGACAGATAGCTGTAACAGACTGCCAGTTGCCGATGTATGTCACGGCTTTCATGACTGCTGTCAGAGCCCCGCATCTTATGCCGTACAGAGCTTCTCTCACAGGATCGTCGATGCGCAAAGCGCTGCCTGTCAGCACAAGACAAAGCATGGCGGCGAATCCCGCAATGGCTGCTGCGATAATAATGACATTCTTTGCTCTCACGGTCGTTACATGCATGTGAGATCCTTTCTTTACGGTTACAGAGACTTTTTCCTACCACATGATTATATAACATATATACTTACCGTACAAATGAACTTTTAATGATACCTGCGGCCGCATCTTTTTATGACGGTCTGTACTACCGGAAAAAACAGCACCAGGCTCACCCTTTCCTTTCCCGCGGCTCCGTGCCGGCCTCTCCGCTTCAGCTCTTCCCTGCTCAGAGGCTGCGCCTCACGCCGTTCTCTCTCATTTTCCATGGCTTCACCTTCCCAGGGTCAGTCTATGCGTGCCGACTTGTACCCTATTACACAGTTTTATGGTATAATACAGGTATCTCTTATACTTGTGAGGTGACTGAATGAAAATACTGGCAAACATACCGGGCGCTTTAAAGTTCGTGCGATGTCTCAAGTACTTTAAAGCCTACGGCAGACAGATCGACGCGGCAAGGGCTGCGGGCGATACTGAGAAGGAACGTGAGTACATACTTAAATCCACCTCGTTATGGGGCAGCAAGATAATGGAAATGTTCGGAAGCAGCGTCAATGTCAGAGGGCTTGAAAATCTTCCCGACAGCGGTCCTGTTGTTATGGTGGGCAATCATCAGGGCTATGCTGACATATTCGCGTACTTTGCGGCCTTTACAAAATTCCAGTTCGGATTCGTCGCCAAGGAGGCTCTGGGAAAGCTCCCGTTTTACGGAAAATGGATCGGTAAGATCAGAAGCGTTTTCATAGAAAGGGGAGATCACAGGGCATCCCTCAAAGCCATAAACAAAGGCATCGAGTATATAGAGCAGGGGTTCTCTCTGGTAATTTTTCCGGAGGGGACCAGAAGCAAGGGCCCTGTTCCCGGCCCATTTCAGAGAGGAGCTCTCAAGCTTGCCACAAAGCCCGGCGTCCCCATAATACCTGTTTCCATAAACGGGAGCTACAGGATGTTCGAGGAAGAAGGCCGCCTCAAAGGCGCTGAGATAGACATCCTTGTTCACAGGCCCATTGAGACGAAGGGTCTTTCAAGAGCAGAGGAAAAGGCTCTGGGCGAAAAGGTCGAGAAGATCGTAAAGGACGGCGTAAAGGAGCTCCAGACTCGGACGGATGACCCGAGAAATTTCTAACGGAAAGAGGTTGAGAAAAATGAAATCCAAAAAAGTGCTGGTTTTAGGTGTTGGCGCTCAGGGTTCGGCGGCCGCCAGAAGGCTCGACGCGGAACCGAACGTGGAACAGATCATATGCGCTGACCGGGACAAATCAGCCGTAGACAATCTGGTAAAGACCCTGTCAAAAGCTGTCGGAACTACCATAGACGCCCACGATAAAGACAGCATAGTAGCCGCTGCAAGAGGTGTGGATCTGATACTGAACGGACTTCCTCTGGAATGCACAAAGAACGTTCTTGATGCAGCTCTGGAGGTAAAGGCCAATTATCAGGACTATGCAGCCACTACAGCTCTTCACGAAGACTGGGTGGAAAGCATCAGGATCCAGTACGATGTTTACGGCCCGAAGTTCGCCGAGATCGGCAAGCTCGCGCTTGTAGGCACAGGATCGGCTCCGGGACTTATATGCGCCGCCACAAGGGACGCCATGAGGTACCTGGACACATGCGATACCATCTACAACATCGTCTGGGAAGGAGTCGAAGCGAAGCGTTTCCTTCCGTTCTGGTGGTCTCCCGTAACAGCCCTCCACGATATGTCTGAAAAATCATACGCCTTTGTGGACGGAAAGCTCATAAGGCTCGAAGCCTTCGAGCATCCGATAAAAAGAAAATACGAAGGCATGGATCGGGAGATAACATTTGTCGAACACTGCCACGATGAACCTGTCCACTACAGCTTCAACGCGGAAAAATTCTTTAAGGGAGCGAAAAATGCCTACTTTAAATACGCGGGAGCCGGAGTCGACTTTGCGAAGCCTCTGTACAGGGCGGGGCTCATATCCCATGAAAAGGAGGAGATAGACGGAGCTTATATAGCGCCTTTCGATCTTGTGCTCAAGCACATACCGCCCGCTCCGAAATATAAAGATGAGATAAAGGAGATAATAGACGAAGGCCTTGTTTCGGATTCAGGCTGCATGGTAATAGAAGCCTACGGAAAGAAGGACGGTAAAGACGTTCTGGTCGAGACCCACGTCAACGCTCCGGGGCTCGTTGAATCCTACGAGCTGGCGGGCATAACGGCTGAAATGTACCTGACAGGCCAGGGAGGCTTCCTCTTCTCAAAGCTGTTCTTGAACGACAAATTCGATCAGACAGGTCTCATATCGTCGGATATGCTGACCATGGATCAGGTCGATACATATTTCCAATATGCGAAAGAGCTCAAGATAACTCTTGACACCAGGGTAAAAGAGCTCTGAACAAAACACCGGACTCACAAACAGCCTCATGGGACAGTCCCATGAGGCTGTTTTAATAACAGGGGAAGACCGCTTTGAGCGATCCCGGATGCTTCTTACCTGCTTCTTACTTTTCCTTAAGCTGTCCTGTCCTGTATGCCCTGACAAGCTCCTTCAGCTCCTTTACTTCACATTCCAGCTCATCGCCTATATCCGTGTCTCTTACAAGCATCCTCTTCTTCAGGGTCCTTACCGTGCGTATAACAGGGGAGTGGAATACCTGGGTGCCGTCCGGCCTGAGCGGACTGTAAGGCTTGTGCTCCGCAAGCGCCATGAACCTTGAGTTGAATATAAAGGTGTATCCGGCTATTCCCGTCTGCTTCTGGTAGGCCTTTGACATGCCACCGTCTATTATGAACAGCTTTCCGTCTCCCTTTACAGGGCTTTCGCCGTCCTTTATCTTTACAGGCACGTGGCCGTTGAGTATTACGGCGTTTTCCGGGTCGAGTCCGAACTCCTCAAGTATTTTCTCGCAGGTCTCTTTTTTGTTTATCAGCTTGTAGTAAGGTACCGTATGTTCCTTATGCGTGGCTTTGTCGGCAATAAAGCATCTTTCGAAGGTAGTCATCTGATCCTTGCCGAAAAGCGGGGATTTGCTGCCGAGCCACAAATACCACATAAGGTCTCCCGAACGCCCTCTTTCCTCAGATTCGTCAGGATCGTAGTAGGCCTTTCTCACCTCGCTGTCAAGATGATCCATATAAGCTTTTCCCGAGGCTGTAACGCCGTTCACGGTGCATTTTTCAAACTCGCCGTTCTCGTCCATAGGGATACAGCCGTGATAAAGGAGATTGCCGTTGGCCTTTGTGTAAAGCGCTCCGTGACTGTATATGAACCTTATATGCTCCTGAAGCTTTTCACTCTGTAAAAATGAGGCCTCCAGAGCGTTGAGCACCTGTATCTCATCCTCTGTGAGCCTGTAAGGATCCTTTGGATCTATTGTAGGAAATTCAGAGTCGCGAAGCGGATATTCCCCGTCACGGAGCATGACCGTGCCCTTTTCGTAATCTATCTTGTCGAGAAGCAGCCTGTGCTCAAGATGATATTCCGGATGAGCCTTTATCCTCTGTCCTTCAACTTTGAACTGACATATGGATATGGCTTTGTTCATTTTGGCTGCCAGGCTGTCTTCAACAGGGTCGAACTTGTTTTCTTCTATCCTCTTTGGCTTGAAGAACTCACACGGATCGTCTCCGTACACCTTTTCCGCCATTATGGCGAGAGGTCTCAGGTTGATGCCGTAACCGATCTCCAGCATATCGAAGTTGTTGTAGCTTATATTCATTCGCAGGACATTGGTTATGCAGGCCCAGTTTCCCGTAGCCGCTCCCATCCATACTATATCGTGATTTCCCCACTGAAAATCAACATCATGATAGCTCATGAGAAAATCCATTATAGCATCAGGATGCGCTCCTCTGTCCCATATGTCTCCTATTATATGGAGCTTATCGACAGCCAGGCAGCTTATGGTCTCCGTGAACTCCTCTATAAAGTCCTCGGCAACTCCGCATTCCACTATGGTGTTTATGATCTGGCTGTAGTAATTGCCCTTGTTGGCCTCATCCTCAGTGTGAAGAAGCTCATCCATTATATATGCGTATTCCTTTGGCAGTCTCTTCCTCACCTTTGATCTTGTATATTTTGTTGAGACTGATTTGCATATGAGCACGAGCCTGAGTATGGATTCCTTGCACCACTTGTCAAAATCGTCCTCGCTTTTCTTTCTCCTCTTTATCTCGGCCTCAGCGTTATATACAAGGGAGGCCAGGGCTTCTCTCTCCTCTCTTGTAAGATCCGGGCCGAATATCTCGTCTATCTTTGACTTTATGACTCCCGACGCGCTCTTGAGCATATGTATGAACGCTCCGTGCTCTCCGTGAAGGTCGCTCAGAAAATATTCCGTTCCCTTCGGCAGGGAAAGGATGGCGCTTAAGTTTACTATCTCCTCTGTAGCTGCCTTTACGTTGGGATATTTTTTTGACAGATGTTTTAGTAAATGTTGGTCAACCAATGTCTCTTCCTCCATTTCACTTTAATTCAAAATTTGATCACCTGTAATGATTTTATCATACCGTGTAATGGATATCCATACCTTTAAACTGACCAGAGCGCGCCGGGACTTTTGCGTAAACCGCTTGAAATGGCCGCTGAAATAGTATATCTTAGAAAACGATAAATATATTCTCAATATATTCAAGGAGAAAAAAATGGCAGAAGAAATCATAAAAAATATTTTCCGCATAATTATACCTCTTCCCAATAACCCTCTGAAGAGCCTTAATTCATACTTCATAAAAAGCGATACCGGACGCAATCTTCTCATAGATACGGGATTCAACCGCCCCGAGTGCCTTGAGGCCATAGAGGAGGGGCTTGCCGACGCGGGAGCTGTAATGGAGGATACCGATCTTTTCATAACACACCTCCACTCAGATCACTGCGGCCTGATCGCCTATCTCAGGGACAGGGGATCAAGGGTATACGCGGGAAAAACGGACGGTGATCTCATAAACTACGAGACAGGCGAGGAGTACTGGGAAAAGCTTGACGATCTGTTTGTCCATTACGGTTTCCCGAGAGCCAAATTCGGCAGGAACACCGACATACATCCCGGGAGAAAGTATAACAATGAAGAGATAATAGACTTTACATATGTATCGGAGGATGACGTTATAGAGGCGGGAGGATATTCCTTCCGGCCGATCCTGACTCCCGGCCATACACCCGGCCACATGTGTCTCTACGATGCGGACAGGCGGGTCCTCATTTCCGGAGACCACATCCTGGGCGATATAACCCCCAACATATGTATAGAGCTCACTATGGAGAATCCTCTTGAACTCTATCTTCAGAGCCTCGACAAGGTTGCCGCTCTCGATGTGGACACCATACTGACGGCTCACAGGCGGCCTGTTCCCAGTATGACGGATCGTATAGAAGAGCTTCGCGCCCACCATGACAGGAGGCTTTCGGAGGTCCTGGACAATCTTGGCGAAGACTGGACCACAGCATATTCCATGGCTCAGCTCATGACCTGGAAAATAAGGTGCAAAAGCTGGGAGGATTTTCCCGAGCCTCAGAAGTGGTTCGCCACAGGCGAGGCTGTCGCTCACCTTCAGTACCTGACCGGCCGCGGCCTGGCGGAAAGCCGCGAGATCGACAATGTCGTCATGTACAGAAAAAAAGGCTGTACCGTTAAATGCTAACGGTACAGCCCCTGAATGTGACGCTATTCGCTTCTCGGCATCTTCTCAAGCTCATACGGCGTATCCTGATATACGTAATAATTTAGCCAGTTGGAGAACAGCAGGTTCGCATGGCTCCTCCATCTGAACAGGATATCTTCCTCAGGATCGTCGTTCTTGAAGTAATTTTTCGGAACATCTATGGCGAGCCCCTTGTCCCTGTCTCTGAAATATTCGCTCGCCAGTGTTCCCTTATCGTATTCCTGATGTCCCAGCACGAATATCTGTCTTCCGTTTTCCGTGGATATTATGTGAGGTCCCACCTCGCGGGAGTCAGCCAGTATTCTGAGCGCCGGGCATTCCTCCACGTCTTTCCTCAGGATCTCGGTATGTCTTGAGTGAGGTGCGTAAAATATCTCGTCAAAGCCTCTGACAAGAGGGTTATGGGGTCTCACCACCTTATGCTCGTATATGCCGAACACTTTTTTATCAAGCAGATGCTTATCTATGCCGTAGTGATAATAAAGGCTCGCCTGAGCTCCCCAGCATATGAACATGCTGCTGTAAACATGGGTCTTGGCAAATTCGAATATCTCGCACAGCTCATCCCAGTAATCGACCTTCTCGTACGGCATCTGCTCCACAGGCGCTCCTGTAAGTATCATGCCGTCAAAATACATATCCTTTATCTCATCTATGGTCTTATAAAAAGAGTCCATATGGCTCTGGGATATATGGGTAGACTCATGGCTTCCCATGGTCACAAGCGTCATCTCCACCTGAAGAGGACTGTTTGCAAGAACCCTGGCCAGCTGCGTCTCTGTGGCTATCTTCGTAGGCATCAGATTGACTATTACTATATGGAGAGGCCTTATGTCCTGTGTCACGGCTCTGGCCTCGTTCATTATGAATATATTCTCTTTCTGAAGAGCTTCCGCGGCGGGAAGCTCATTTGGTATTATTAAAGGCATATGCTGTCTGCTCCTTGATTCATTATAGCGCTGACTGTTATTTCAGCCTTTCGAGAGCCTGATCAAAGTCAGCTATTATGTCGTCTACGGTCTCAAGTCCCACCGATACTCTTATAAGCGACGGTGTTATTCCGGCGGCAAGCTGAGCTTCTTCCGAGAGCTGCCTGTGCGTGGTGCTGGCAGGATGGAGTACGCTTGTCCTTATGTCTCCCACATGCACGACTATGCTGGTAAGATCGAGGTTTTCAAGGAATTTCTCTCCTGCCTCTCTTCCCCCCTTCACTCCAAAGGAGAGCACTCCGCTTGTGCCCTTCGGAAGGTACTTCTTCGCCAGATCGTGGTATTTATCTCCTTCAAGTCCCGGATATACTATCCAGTCGACCATAGGATGATCCTTCAGATGCTTTGCCAGCGCCAGAGCGTTGGCGCTGTGGCGCTCCATCCTGAGGTGCAGCGTCTGGAGTCCCTGATGTGTCAGATACGCGTTCATAGGGGACATGGTGCACCCGAGATCCCTCACCATTACGGCCTTGAGTCTCGTGCAGAAGGCCGCGTCTCCGAACTTCTCATAAAATTTCAGGCCGTGATAGCTTTCGTCGGGCGCTGTCATCTCAGGGAATCTGTCGCTGGCTCCCCAGTCGAAATTCCCTCCCTCCACCACGCAGCCTCCGACGCAGCTTCCGTGGCCGTCAGCGTATTTTGTCGTTGACTGTATGACTATATTGGCGCCGTATTCCACAGGTCTGCAAAGAGCCGGAGATGCCAGTGTATTGTCCACGATCAGAGGGACCCCCATTTCCTTGGCCGCCTTGGCGAACTTTTCTATGTCAAGAACGCTGAGAGCGGGATTTCCCAGCGTTTCTCCGAAGAGAGCCTTTGTATTCGGTCTCGCATATTTTACTATTTCCTCAAGAGGCAGATCCTGATCTATAAGCTCCACCTCTATACCCATCCTCTTTAAGGTGACCTCAAAAAGATTGTGAGTGCCGCCGTATATGTTTGTCGCTGATATGACGTGGTCTCCGGCGCTGCATATGTTAAGTATCGTTATGAGGGTAGCCGCCTGGCCGGCCGATGTCGCCATTCCCGCGGTCCCCCCTTCGAGGAGCGCCATTTTCTGTTCGAATTTATCTACCGTAGGGCTGCCAAGCCTTGTATACATGTGGTTTGGGCTGTCCAGATCAAACAGCTCCGCCACGTCCTTGGCGTTATAGTATCTGTATGTGGTGTTCTGCACTATCGGAAGCACCTGAGGCTGCCCGCTCTCGGCTTTATATGCTCCGTGCACGCACAATGTTTCGAATCCCGGTTTTCCTGTCATTTATCTTATCCTCCTGTCCGTTTATATCTCTTCTTAAAATCCTAACACTTATATTACACTATTTTACCGGTGTTTTCAAATATTCAAGGCGGCCCTCCTCGTAGAGATCTCCTCCCTTTGGATCAAGGACGACCGTGACAGGCATGTCCTCCACGTAAAGCCTCCTGACTGCTTCTGCCCCAAGGTCCTCAAAGGCTATGACCTCGGAGCTCTTTATGCAGCCGGCCATGAGGGCTCCCGCTCCCCCTATGGCTGCAAGGTACAGACCCCTGTTCCTTATTACAGCCTTTTTTACCTCCTCTGACCGCTGCCCCTTTCCTATCATGGCGAGCTGTCCCATATCGAGGAGCACAGGTGCGTATGAATCCATCCTGTAGCTGGTGGTAGGGCCTGCCGAGCCTATGGGATATCCCGGCTTTGCCGGAGTTGGCCCAACGTAATATATGATGGCGTTCTCCGGATCAAAGGGCAGCTTCTCTCCTCTTTTGATCATCTCCATCATCCTCTTGTGCGCAGCATCCCTTGCCGTGTATATGGTCCCGGTTATATAGACTCTGTCGCCTGCTTTATATGATTTTATCTTTTCCTTTGTAAAGGGTTCATTGAGTATGTGTTCTATCATATGATGACCTCCATGTGCCTGCTTACGTGGCAGTTTATGTTCACGGCGACCGGCAGTCCCGCTATATGGGTAGGCGCTGTATTTATTTTCACTGCCAGAGCAGTCGTTTTTCCTCCGAAGCCCTGGGGTCCTATGCCTGTTGCGTTTATCCTCTCGAGAAGCTCCTTCTCCATTTCTCTGTAATACGGATCTTCGTTTTCCCTGTCAAGAGGCAGCAGCAGGGCTTTCTTCGCCATAAGGGCCGCTTTGTCGAACGTTCCTCCTATTCCCACGCCCACGACTATCGGCGGACACGGATTGGCTCCGGCGTTCTCACATGTATCGACGATAAAATCCTTGACGCCTTCCTCCCCTGCCGAGGGCGGCAGCATCTTCACGGCGCTCATGTTTTCGGAGCCGAATCCCTTTGGCGCCACTGTTATCTTCACCCTGTCCCCTTCCTTTATTTCATAATGTATATACGCAGGGGTGTTGTCTCCTGTATTGACCCTCCTCAAAGGATCCGCCACAATGGATTTTCTCAGATATCCTTCCCCGTATCCTCTGGCAACGCCTCTGTTGACGGCTTCTTCCAGGCTCCCGCCGGTAAAGTGGACGTCCTGGCCTGCTTCAATAAAAACGCAGGCCATCCCTGTATCCTGACACAGAGGGAAGACTCCTTTTTCCGATATTTTTATATTTTCCCGTATGCTTTTCATTATAGCGGCGGCGGCCGGCCAGGTCTCCTCCTTCATCCTCTCTTCCAGACACGCTTTTACGTCTTCGCCGAGAAAATGATTTGTCCTGATGCACATCTCCGCCACAGCATCTTCTATGGTTTTTACATGTATTTCTCTCATGTGCGCTCCCCTTTCCGGATCATGTCAAATCATGCCATGCATCTGATTTTATATTATTTCGTGAAAAAAGGCCATAGCTTTGAAAAACTTTATGGCTCCTTCTCATATTTGCCCTTTATTCTCATAGATTATATAAAAGACTTTAGGAGAATGCCATGAGAAAAACCTCTGCGGGAAGGACAAGACATAGAGCCGCTTACCTGGCCGTACTCGCTTCAAGATCCATAGGCCGGATATTGTCGCTTCCCACCGTAAAGCTGATACTGCTCATCATTACCGCCGTGTTCCTGCTGCTGGCCGCTGTTCCCCGGGGAGTCGCTCTTCTTTGGAGCGACTCTGCGGAAAATGACAGCGGTGCTCCCGAAAAAGCTGATTTTCAGACTGTCAGCCTTCCCGGCACTGTAGAGGTCTACAGAAGCGAACGGGATGCGGTCGAAACAATAGACTTTGAGGAATACGTAAAGGGAGTGGTCTCCGGAGAAGTTCCTTCGGAGTTTCACCGTGAGGCTCTGAAGGCTCAGGCTGTGGCGGCAAGAACGTATTCGGCGGCAAGGATCATAAAGGCGGAGGAGGGCGGCAATCCCGATGCCCATCCTGATGCTCCCCTGTGCGATACGACTCACTGTCAGGTCTATCGCAGCCGCGATGAGCTCAGAGAGATCAAAGGGGATGAATGGATGAAAAAAGGCTGGAAGAAGATATGCTCAGCTGTGAACGACACCGAGGGCCAGCTTCTTTATTACAGAGGCAGTCTTGTGGAACAGGCGCTCTTTCATTCCTCAAGCGGCGGAAGAACGGAAAATTCCGAGGATGTTTTTGCCTCAGCCTACCCTTACCTTGTAAGCGTTGACAGCCCGTACGAGGAAGCGGCTACTCACAGGAACGAAAAAAACTCCTTTACCTTTAAGGAGTTCTCACATAAAATAAAGTCCGCTTTTCCCAATATATCCTTCGATGAAGCAGACCTGTCTTCTATTTCCGTAAAAAGCCGCAGCAAGGGCGGCCGCGTCGAAAGCATCGCCATAGGAAGCGCCCTGCTTACGGGAAGAGAGGTCAGAGAAGCTCTGGGGCTTCCTTCTGCCAATTTTACCGTTGAATCGTCAGACGGCATCGTGACGTTCACCTCAAGCGGCTCAGGACACGGAGTTGGCATGAGCCAGTACGGCGCGAACGGCATGGCTGAGGAGGGCTATGACTACAGAAGTATACTCTCCCATTACTACAGCGGCACTGAGGTTTACTGAAGAGCAGCTTTGATTACGGCCCTATATGTCAGATACACCTGAGGCATATTCTTCCAGGATGCCTTTTACCGTCTCCGCCGATATTTCTGAAGCCCTCCTGCAGTTTTTTTCAAAATTTTTCATGCCCCTGTGGTCAACGGTATCGGTTACTGTCCTGACGCTGAGAAACGGTATGCCGTTCACATGACAGACGTGAGCGATGGCGGCTGTCTCCATATCGACCGAAAGAGGAGCGTACTTTCTGTTTATCTCGTCTCTTTTATCATCCTCTATAAACTGCTCACCTGTGACCATGGTGCCGAAAAGCATCGGCATATCCGTCATCCAGCTGTATCTCTTCGCAGCATCGTACAGTCTGCGGTCTGCACGGAAAAAATTTTCCCTGAGCATGGGATGAGACTCTGTCAGTATATCCTCCGCAACATCGTGATAGGCTATGCGGTCCGATATCACCGTATCAAGCAGTCTCACATCCCTGTCCATTCCTCCGGCAGTACCTGCGTTTATAATGAAGTCCACGCTGAAAAAGTCGATGAGAAGCTGCGCCGCTATGGCTGCGTTCACCTTACACACACCGCAGCGCACCGCTGTCACGTCGATACCTGCGAGACTTCCGGACCGGAACATGAGCATTGCCCGTTCCTCGCCCTCCCTGAGCCCTAAGAGTTCATTAAAAGGAGCAAGCTCCGCATCGTCGGCGCATATTATCCCTGCTTTTATACTGTTTTTTAAATTTTCTTTTCCCATGTCTCTTTTCTCCTGTTTTAATTATGCAGGAAAATCAGAAAAATACAACCTTCTTATCTGTAAATAAAAACCCCGCTCCGCGGAATCGTCGTCCGCGTTGCGGGATATGGTGAAAATGCGGCTCTTTCAGCCTTCCTTTGCCCTTCTGTCCACTTCTATGGCCCTCTCTCTCAGGCACTGCTCGAATTCACAGCTCGTGTTATCCAGGACGATACCGTGAGCTACCGTCTTGTCGCTGTCAGGCTCAACACATACGAATGTTATGAAGCCTTCCACATTCTGACTGCCGGCTATCTCGCACACCGCTCTCACATGCACCATGAGGCTGGTAGTGCCGGCCTTTACGATACGGCCGTGTATCGTTATGACCTCTCCCTTGTGCACAGGCTTTTTAAACGTAAAGCCGTGAACATTGACGCATACGATCTCTTCAGGTCTGCCGTGAGCTATTGCCGCTGTTACAAAGCCTGCCTCTACAAGCCACTCCGCTGTTCTTCCGGCAAACAGTGTTCCATGATGGTTAAGGTCTTCCGACTTTACCAGATGAGAAATCATGATGTCTTTCATTCCAATTAACCCTCCGTAATGTTGACAATTATATAAAACAAAAAAAGTTCGAGGCAATGATCCCATCGCCTCGAAAAGTGTAAATTATTTATCCGTAAAAATCAAGAAAATTTTACTGAGTATACATTATTTTTTTTAATAAAATTTCTTTATAAAATCTTTATAAAGTTTATATTCTATAAAAAGCCTGTGGTCGTTAAAATTTTAACCTCTGTCAAAATCCAAGACCGAAGTTTTCCTTGACTCTTTTCATAGTTTTTTCCGCTATTGCTCCGGCCTTTTCCGCACCGTCTCTGAGAATGTTTTTGAGCTCCTGTGTCTCCCTTATTTCATTGAAATTTTTCTTTATCGGAGCCACGGCTTCCTGGACTATGCCAACAAGATCCTTCTTGAAATCACCGTATCCCTTTCCCGCGTATTCAGCCTGTATATCATCCATGGTCTGTCCGGAAAAGGCGCTGTATATGTTCATGAGATTGCTCACTCCCGGCTTGTTTTCAGGATCGAACCTTATCTCACCGTCAGAGTCTGTCGTTGCCCTCATTATGGATTTCTTTATCTTGGCGTCATCATCAAGAAGGGATATCCTGCTGTGGATGTTTTCGGCGCTCTTGCTCATCTTTGACGTAGGATCGTCGAGAGCCATTATGCGGGCTCCCTCTCTGAGGAATCGTCCCTCAGGCACGACGAACGTCTTTTTTACCGTATTGTTCACTCTTATCGCTATGTCCCTGCATATCTCTATATGCTGCTTCTGATCGTTTCCGACCGGAACGATGTCCGTATCATACAGCAGTATATCGGCTGCCATAAGCACAGGATACGTGAAAAGCCCCGCGGGCGCTGATTCTTTTCCCCTGCTTTTATCCTTGAACTGTGTCATCCTGGAGAGCTCTCCCGTATAGGTATTGCATGTGAGTATCCATGAAAGCTCCGCGTGTCCGCTCACATCCGACTGAACGAATATTATCGATTTTTTAGGGTCGATGCCCACTGCCATATAAAGAGCTGCCACGTCCAGTATATGCTTTCTCAGCTCCTTTGGATCCTGAGGCACTGTTATGGAGTGGAGATCCACTATACAGTATATGCACTCGTTTCCCTCCTGAAGCTCCACGAACTGCCTCATGGCTCCGAGGTAATTGCCGATATGGATATTGCCGGTAGGCTGCACGCCTGAAAAAACACGTTTCATAAAATCAAATCTCTCTTTCTTCTATCTGCCTGTCCTATATATCAAGCTTTGTCTGCCCGTCGTCGCTTTCGCCGACTTCCTTCGGACCGGCCTCCTTCTTCTCATCGTCGTCATCTTCCCTTATGGCCTTTGCCATGGCGATTATATCAACATCTTCCCCTGTCCTCATTATCTTGACTCCCTGGGTGGCTCTTCCCAGCTTTGACACTTCGTCAGCCTTTATCCTTATTATGATGCCCTCTGAATTTATGAGGAATATCTCATCGCTGTCATCTACAACAGTTGCTCCCACCAGATGTCCCGTCTTTTTGAATTTGGCCTTGTCATATGTGAGAAGTCCCTTGCCTCCTCTTGCCTGTATTTTATAGTCCTCTACAGGCGTCCTCTTGCCGTATCCCTTTGTGGTAACCACCAGCAGCTCCTCATGAGGCTGTACCAGCTCCATTGAAACGACCTCGTCGTCATCTTCGAGCTTTATTGCTCTCACGCCTCCGGCTATCCTTCCCATAGGTCTTACGTCATCCTCGGAGAAGCATATGCATTTGCCGTTTTTCGTTATTATTATGACATTGTCGCTTCCTGTGGTCTGCTTTATTCCTACCAGCTCATCACCGTCCTTCAGAGTTATGGCTATAAGGCCCGTCTTCCTGTTGGTGTCAAACTCCGAAAGAGCTGTTTTCTTTATGGTGCCGTTTTTTGTAACAGCTATGAGGTATCTGTCCTCGCTGAAATCCTTGAAAGGTATGACTGTCGTTATCCTCTCTCTCTGCATGAGATTCAGGAAGTTTATGGCAGGCGTTCCCTTTGCTGTCCTCGTGGCTTCAGGTATCTCGTAAGCCTTTATGTTGTGCGCCTTTCCCGTATTGGTGAAGAACATGAGATTGTCATGGGTCGACGTCATTATAAGGCTCGTAACAAAATCGTTCTCCCTTGTCGTTATGCCTGTTATGCCTTTGCCTCCCCTTCTCTGTGTCCTGTAGGTGTCGGCAGGTATCCTCTTGAGATATCCGAGATGAGTGAGCGTCACCACAACCTGTTTTTCCTCTATGAGATCAGCCTCGTCCATTTCCTCGGCATCCGCTGTTATCTTTGTCCTTCTCTTATCTCCGTACTTTTCCCTTATCTCCAGAAGCTCGTCCTTTATTACTCCCATGAGAAGCTTTTCATCAGCCAGGAGGGATTTGTAATAGGCTATTTTCTTCAGAAGCTCATTGTACTCATTCTCTATCTTTTCCCTTTCCAGACCCTGCAGTCTCGCCAGTCTCATATCAAGTATCGCCTGAGCCTGCACGTCCGAAAGGCTGAACCTTTCCATGAGCTTTTCCTTCGCATCGCTGTAGCTTGCCCTTATTATCCTTATTATTTCGTCTATATTGTCAAGAGCTATCCTCAGGCCTTCCAGTATGTGAGCTCTGGCCTCAGCCTTTCCGAGATCGAATCTTGTCCTTCTTGTTACGACTTCCTTCTGATGCTTGAGGTATTCTTCTATTATATCATAAAGATTGAGGAGTCTCGGCTGGCCGTTTACAAGCGCTATCATTATCATGCTGTAGTTTTCCTGGAGCTGCGTATGCTTGTAAAGCCTGTTCAATGTTATCCTTGGATTGGCATCCTTTTTTAGCTCTATGACTATCCTCATGCCGTTCCTGTTGGACTCGTCTCTGATAGCCGATATTCCCTCTATCCTCTTGTCCCTTACCAGCTCCCCTATCTTTTCGAGAAGTCTTGCCTTGTTTACCTGGAAAGGTATCTCGGTTATTATTA
This sequence comes from Bacillota bacterium, assembly GCA_963929955.1. Lineage (GTDB taxonomy): Bacteria > Bacillota > Clostridia > Peptostreptococcales > Anaerovoracaceae > Lentihominibacter. The sequence goes on along the minus strand of CAWVKQ010000010.1, from coordinate 25,284 downwards.
TCTGGGATCGACCTCTGTCAGTCTCCTCTATATTGGCAACAGCCCTTACGAGGACTTTTCCCTGACCTGTCCTGTATGCGTCTCTGGCTCCCTTCTTTCCCAGGATCTGAGCTCCTGTAGGAAAATCCGGTCCCTTGACTATCTTTATCAGATCGTCTACAGTACAGTTTTCATCATCTATCATCTTTACCGTAGCATCTATTACCTCTCTGAGATTGTGCGGAGGTATGGATGTGGCCATTCCTACGGCTATGCCGTTGCTGCCGTTCACCAGTATATTCGGGAACCTTGAAGGAAGGACTACGGGCTCCTTCTCCTCTTCATCGAAGTTAGGCATGAAGTCAACTGTATCCTTGTCTATGTCCCTTATCATTTCAAGGGCAAAAGGCGACATCCTCGCTTCGGTATAACGCATGGCCGCAGCCCCGTCGCCGTCTACGGAGCCGAAGTTTCCGTGGCCGTCCACTAAAAGGTATCTCGTGGAAAAATCCTGAGCCAGCCTTACCATCGCGTCATAAATGGAGCTGTCTCCGTGAGGGTGATATTTACCCATTACCTCTCCCACTATACGGGCGGATTTCTTGAAGGGCTTGTCCGGCGTGACTCCCAGTTCGCTCATGCCGTAAAGTATCCTTCTGTGGACAGGCTTGAGACCGTCCCTTACATCGGGAAGCGCCCTGGAAACGATAACGCTCATAGCGTAATCTATATATGAGTTTTTCATCTCATCATGGATCTCATGCTGGATCATCTTCTGATCTTCGATCAAATTGGGCATATTCTAGCTCCTTCCTTATATATCGAGTTTGGCCAGGGAGGCATTTTCTTCTATGAATTTTCTTCTAGGAGGAACCTTGTCTCCCATAAGCGTGGTGAATATCTCGTCAGCTCCCGCGGCATCGTCTACTGTTATCTGTATGAGCGTCCTGTTATTGTAGTCCATGGTGGTTTCCCAGAGCTGATGAAAATCCATCTCTCCGAGACCCTTATACCTCTGTATATCAGCCTTGCCCGGTTTTTCGGAAAGCTCCTTCATGAGTCTTTCCTGTTCTTTTTCCGAGTATGTGTAGTATACCTCCTTACCCTTTTTCACCTGATAAAGGGGCGGCTGCGCCGCGTAAACATATCCTTTCTCCACAAGAGGAGTCATATATCTGTAGAAGAATGTGAGCAGCAGCGTCCTTATGTGGGCTCCGTCAACATCCGCATCCGTCATTATTATTATTTTATGATATCTGAGCTTGCTCTCGTCAAAATCAGGACCTATGTTGCATCCAAAAGCTGTTATCATATTCTTTATCTCGTCGGAGTTTAATATCCTGTCCAGCCTTGCTTTCTCAACGTTCAATATCTTTCCTCTCAGAGGAAGCACTGCCTGACGTGTCCTGTCCCTTCCCTGTTTGGCGCTTCCTCCCGCGGAATCTCCCTCTACGAGGAATATTTCCGAAAGAGCGGGATCCTTTTCGGAACAGTCGGCCAGCTTGCCCGGCATCGATATGCCGTCGAGGACTCCCTTTCTCCTTGTTAGCTCTCTTGCCTTTCTCGCGGCCTCTCTGGCTCTCGAAGCCCTGAGGCACTTGTCAACTATTATTTTGGCCTGAGTCGGGTTTTCTTCAAGGAACGCCATTATATTGTCAGCTGTGGCGGTCTCCACAAAGCCTCTCATCTCACTGTTTCCAAGCTTTGTCTTTGTCTGTCCTTCAAACTGCGGCTCTGTCAGCTTTACAGAAATCACCGCTGTCAGACCTTCCCTCACATCCTCTCCTGTGAGCGCGTCGTCGTTATCCTTCAGGAATTTGTTCCGCCTTGCATAGTCGTTGAATATTCTTGTAAGGGCTGTTTTGAAGCCAACAACGTGAAAGCCTCCCTCTGTTGTGTTTATATTATTGGCATATGAAAGGAGCATCTCGTTGTATCTGTCCGTATACTGCATAGCGACTTCCACTTCCTTGTCTTTATCAGTCACCTCAAAGTATATTACGTTTTCATGAAGAGTTTCCTTATTTATATTGAGATGCTTCACGAATTCCCTTATACCGCCTTCGTAATGGAATACCTCTTCTCTTTTCTTTCCTTCTCTCTCATCCTTTATAGATATCCTTATGCCCTTATTGAGAAACGCCATTTCCCTAAGCCTTCTCTCAAGGGTCTCAAAATCGAATTCCGTTTCGTCGAATATCTCGGGATCCGGCCAGAATGTGGTCTTTGATCCTGTTTTTCTTGCATTCCCTACTTCCGTGAGAGGACTTGTCGTCTTTCCCTTCGCGTATGTCTGTTTATATATTTTACCGTTTCTCTTTATCTCTACTTCCATCTTTGTGGAAAGCGCATTTACAACGGAAGCCCCGACTCCGTGGAGTCCTCCCGATACCTTATATCCTCCTCCTCCGAATTTTCCTCCGGCATGGAGAACTGTATGGATAACTTCCACTGCGGGTATACCAAGCTTTGGATGATTGTCTACAGGCATTCCTCGTCCGTTATCCTCCACTGTCACGGAATTATCTCCGTGTACGGTAACCGATATGGAATCGCAGAATCCTGCAAGAGCTTCGTCTATGCTGTTGTCCACGACCTCGTATACAAGGTGATGAAGACCTCTGGGACCTGTGCTTCCTATATACATCCCGGGTCTCTTTCTTACAGCTTCAAGCCCCTCCAGGACCTGTATCTGTTCCGCGTTATACTGCTGTATATTTTCATTTTTCGCCATTATATGATCTCCTTTTCAGGGTTTTATATACCTTTAAGCACATTCTGTTTAATTGTACCACAAAATAAGTGTTTTTACAAGTTTACATACTATTTAGACTTAAAACATGGTAATGCCCTTAAAAATCCTTCAAATAAGCGTTTTGACATGTAAAAAGGCTTGAATTTTTAAAAGGTACACACCTTTTATTCAAGCCTTTTACTTATATTCATATTTCTATATCTATATCTCCTTCTTTTATTTTGAATATCTTTCCCCGGGGAAGCTCTCTTACTACCTTTCCCGAAAGATCCGCAGTCGTTATGAAAAGCTGATTTTCTCCCAGAGAATTTATGAGATAGGACTGTCTTTGACTGTCAAGCTCAGAAAGAACGTCATCCAGAAGAAGTATGGGCCTTTCTCCTGTCTCCTTCTCTATTATCCTTATCTCTGAAAGCTTCAGTGAAAGGGCTGCTGTTCGCTGCTGTCCCTGAGATCCGAATTTTCTCAGGTCTATTTTATCGGCCATTATGCTGAAATCGTCTCTGTGAGGTCCCCTTGACGTATTTCTGTTTTTTATGTCCTCATCTCTTGCTTCCCTCAGAATTTCAATAAAAGCCCCTTCATCTTCAGGAGCATCGGCCTCGTAAATGAGAGAAAGCTTTTCCTTTCCTCCGGATATGGCGCTGTGAAGAGATGCGCTCATTTCATCTGTATTTTTAATGAATCTTCTTCTCTCCGCTGTTATCCTGCTTCCGTACTTTGCCAGCTCCATGTCCCATATATCAAGGATGCTTGTCTCTATCTCATCTTCCTTTAAAAGAGCGTTTCTCTGTTTAAGGACTTTCCTGTAGTTTCCAAGATCCATATAGTATCCGGGCTTTATCTGACACAGCTCTCTGTCCATGAACCTTCTTCTCTTTTCGGGACCTTCCTTTACTATCTTCAGATCCTCGGGAGAAAATATTATTATATATATCCTTTCAAGAAGCTCTGATGTTTTTCTTATCCTGCTGCCGTTCACCTTGACTGCCTTTACCCCATCGCTGCTTACGGCTATTTCAGTGACATACTCCTCATCGCCCGCCATTGCCGATGTTTTTATCATGCACATATCCTCTCCAAACATGACAAGCTCTCTGTCCCTTGATGTTTTGAAGGATCTTGCCATTGAATTCATGTATATCGCTTCGAGAAGATTTGTCTTTCCCTGTGCATTGCTCCCTATGAATATATTTACATTTTTTCCGAAAGATACCTTTATATCTCTGTAATTTCTGAAATTCCTGAGCTCTATATCTTTTATATACATTATTTTATATTTTCTCTCATCTTTTACATGGACGGTATCCTTACAGGAAGTATGAGATATTCAAATGCATCGCCTGATGAAGGTCTTACTACGCAAGGTGATGTTCCTGTAGTAAAATTCATGGATATCTCATCGTCATCGACTGCCTTTAGCACGTCTATCACGAATTTTGAATTGAATCCTATTTCAAGATCATTTCCTTCCTTTTCCATAACTATTTCTTCTTTGACATTTCCTTCTTCTGATCTTGAAGTTATGGTCATAAGATCATTTTTTATACTCATCTTTATGAGATTGTTCTTACCTTCCTTTGCAAGAAGAGAAGCTCTCTCTATACTCTCAAGCAGTATTTCCTTGCCTATTTTTACGGATGTGGTACTCTGTGAAGGTATTATATCTCTGTATTTTATGAATTCCCCCTCCATTACCCTGATGATAACTTCTGTGCTTCCTATGTTTACGGCTGCTTTTTTCTCACCGAGAGCTATTTCCATGGTTTCGTTTTCATCCTCATCCGATATTATCTTGCTCAGCTCGTTCATTATCCTTGCCGAAACTATGAAACTTCTTTTTCCCATTCCGTTCATTTTTTCTCTGCAGAGAGCAAGTCTGAATCCATCAAGAGAAACCATGGTCATGTTGTCTTCATTAACCTCAGTCAGTATTCCTGTCAGTATGCCCTTTGATTCGTCTATGCTGGCTGCAAATGAAGTTTTTCTCACCATTTCTCTGAATATATCGCTGTCAAATGAAAGCTTTTCTTCCATTCCTTCTTTTTCGCCTATTTTCGGGAATTCGTCTGTTGAAAAGCTTACTACCTGGAATTCCGATGAATCGGTTTTTATTGATATGCTTCCTTCATCTGAGGTAATGAGTATTTCTTCGTTGGGAAGCTTTCTGGTTATGTCTCCGAAAAGCTTGGCCATAACTACGGCAGAGCCTTCTTCTGATACGGATGCCTTTATTTTTTTCTGGATGCTTATCTCAAGGTCGGATGCCGTGAGAGTCAGTGTTCCGCTGTTGTCAGCCTCTAGCATTATACCCTTTAAAACAGGCAGTGTTGTTCTTGTTGAAACGGCTTTTGATACAGTATTTAAAGCTTTTGTCAATGTCTGCTGACTGCAAGTGAACTTCATATTTACCTCCAAAAAATAAGATGAAAAAATATTATTATATATTATATTTATTACAGTAGTAATAGCAGTAGGCTATGTTGAAACTGTTGATAACTTACGGAGTCTTTGAAAAAGCATGTTTTTTTGTTATAAAAAATCTGTTGATATCCTGTTTATTTTATGAAATAAGCCTGTTGATAACTTTTTTGTAAATTTAAAGGTCATCTCTGAGTTTTCTTATATCCTCTGCAAGATCAGGATCTGTCTTTATGTCGGATGCTATCTTGTCATAGGCGTGGAGCACTGTCGTATGATCCCTTCCTCCGAAATATTCGCCTATTTTAGGAAGAGATGAATCTGTGAGCTCTCTGCAAAGATACATTGCTATCTGCCTTGGATGCGAGAATTCTCTTTTTCTCTTTGAAGACTCTATATCGGATATCTTTATATTGTATTTTTTACATACGGCTTTTTTTATCGCTTCGCATGTTATGTTGAAATCTCCTGTTGAGAATATGTCGTTGAGATTTTTTCTTGCGAATTTTACATTTATCTTTTCGTCAAAAAGTGTGGAATAACTTATTATCCTTGTAAGGGCGCTTTCAAGCTCCCTTATGTTGAATTTGACTTTTTCAGCTATGAGATCTATCACCTCAAGCAGATCGTCGTCTATTTCTATGTTTTCCATGGCGGCCTTTTTTCTCAGGATAGCCACTCTTGTCTCAAAGTCAGGCGGCTGTATGTCGGCGACTATGTTCCACTGGAATCTTGATCTCAGACGGTCGTCAAGGTCGGTCAGCTTGCTGGGATGACGGTCGCTTGAGATAACTATCTGTTTATCGGAATCATACAGTGTGTTGAATGTGTGGAAAAATTCTATCTGAGTAGCATCCTTTCCTTCTATAAACTGTATATCGTCTATGAGAAGAACGTCCACATTTCTGTATTTTGTCTTAAATGCGTTCATCTTTGAATTTGTGTTCTTTTTATCCTGGATAGCTTTGATAAGCTCTGATGTGAACATTTCAGATGAAACGTAAAGAACCTTCATTGAAGGATTATGCTCAAGTATGTAATGTCCTATGGCATGCATGAGATGAGTCTTGCCAAGGCCTGAATTACCGTATATGAAAAGAGGATTGTATACTACTGCCGGTGATTCGGCTACAGCAAGTGATACGGCATGGGCGTAGTTATTGTTAGTACCTACTATGAAATTATCGAAATTATATCTTGGATTAAGGTAGAATTCCTCCTTGAATGAATCATCGGGGTCAGTCGGTGCTGATGAATAATTAACGGTTTCCTTTGATGATGCGAGAGAATTTTTTATATCCTCTTCGGCGCTGTTTTTAAGAACTACCTTATATTTCTTTTTGTAAACTGATTCTATACACTTTTCGAATATTGAAATATAGCGGTTTTTGAGTACTTCAATGAGAAAATCGTTTGAGGAAGCGAAATATATGACTCCTGCATCTTCATCTATTTCAACGGGAATAAGAGGCTCGAACCACGTTCTGTAGCTGACCTCCGTAACATTCATGCTTATTTCTGAAAGTATGTCTTTCCATTTTTTGTCGTCTATTTTTTTTCTCATTTTAATGCCTCTTGCTCCGGTTAATGTTTATATCATATCAAATAAAGTTATCCACAGGCAATAGTTAAATATAAAATATTGAAAAAAGAAAAAGAGTGCAAGTTATCCACTAATTGTGGATAAAATTGTGCAAAGTTTTAACAACTGCAACTACATATAGTTTTTACTTGTAAAAGGCTGTGAAAACAGGCCCCTGCAGCCTTTAAATTTAATTGACATGGTATTTTGCCGGAGGTATAATAGTAAAGCATATGTGCGTAAATTGAAATTTAGATTTGCGCGGTATAATCTGTAAAATAAAAGGAGGAAAAAAGTATGAAAATGACATACCAGCCTAAAAAAAGGCAGAGAAAAAAGGAGCATGGTTTCAGAAAAAGAATGAAGACAAAGAACGGTAGAAATGTTTTAAAGAGAAGAAGACAAAGAGGAAGAAAAGTTTTATCAGCATAGAGACCGCAGAGAAGTGGTCTTTTTGTTATGCTGTATAAATCAGGTAAATTATGCTAAAAAAGGATATACTGAGAAGAAAAGATGATTTTTCCGCTGTATATAAAAAAGGAAGATCAATAGGTGAAAGATATATAGTACTTTTTTACAGGAAAAACGGACTTTCATATAACAGGACAGCGTTTTTAGCAAGCAAAAAAGTAGGAAACAGCGTAGAAAGAAACAGAGCCAGAAGGCTCATGAAGGAAAATTTCAGGATTTTCAGAGACAGGATAAAGGAAGGGTACGACATAATATTCATAGCCAGAAAGACCATAAACGGAAAAAAGGCCTATGATGTGGAGAAATCCTTTGAAGGAGCTCTGAAAAAGGGAAAATTACTGAAGAATTAAGAGGTGATAGCATTGAAGCAGATTCTTATCCTTATAATAAAGGGATATCAGAAATTCATATCTCCTCTCATACCGCCCAGGTGCAGGTTTTATCCTACTTGTTCGACTTATTTTATCCAGGCATTGGAAAAGTATGGATTTTTTAAGGGAAGCTTTCTGGGAATTAAAAGGGTTCTCAAATGCCACCCTTTTAATCCGGGAGGATATGATCCTTTAAAATAGGAGGAAATTTAATTAATGTATAGTATATTGGGAGTGATAGCAAAACCGCTCGGAATGCTGCTGGATTGGATGTACATAGTTATAAGCAACTATGGTATAACGATAATAGCGTTCACCGTTCTGGTAAAGCTTTGTCTTTATCCGCTTTATATAAAGCAGACTAAATCAATGGCAAGGCTTTCTGATGTACAGCCTAAGATGATGGCTCTTCAGAAAAAGTATGCTAACGATAAGGAGACTCTTAACATAAAGATGGCTGAGCTTTATAAGGAAGAAAAGTTCAACCCTATGGGCGGATGTCTTCCGATGCTCATACAGATGCCTATAATCATGGGGCTTTTTGCTCTCCTGAGATACCCTATGAATTACATAGCGGATGAGAATATGATATTCGCGTTCCATGAATCGTTTTTCTGGATCGAGGATCTCAGCCAGCCGGATCCGTGGATACTGCCTATAATAGCAGGCGTAGCCACTTATATATCATTTACCATGAACAGGATGCTCAATGATACAGGTTCAGCGGCGGGCAATCAGATGAACGGCATGATGAAAATGATGCAGTACATCTTTCCTATTATGATACTTTGGATGGCAAGAGCTTTTCCTTCCGGACTTGCTCTGTACTGGGCAGTGAGCCAGATAATACAGATTTTCTTCAATATCCACCTGTCATCCATAAGGAAAAAAATGAAAAGGGAGAGCGAACAGGCAAAATTAAAGGAAAAAGCGAAAAAAGCTGCTAAGAAAAAGTAGTCTTATAACATATCGGAGGAAAAAGAAATGGATTATTCGGAAAAATGGGGCGTTGACGTTGAGGAGGCTGTAAAGCTTGCCCTTATGGATCTGAAGCTTCCAAGAGAAGAGGTCGAGATAACGGTTCTCGAAGAGCCTTCAAAAGGGTTTTTCGGTATAGGATCAAAGCTGGCAAAGGTAAGGGTCGAAAGAAAAAAGCCCGAGCCTGCTGCTGAAGAAATAAAAGAACCTGAAGTAGAAATAAATGAAGAACCAAAGGAAGTTAAGACAGAGGAAAGGACAGAAAGGCCTGCCAACAGAGAAAAGAAAAACAGGAAAAAGTCAAAGAAAGACAGGAACTCTCACAGATCAAGGATAGATGCGGCTCCTCTGAACATAGACATAGTTGATAAGGAAAGCCTTGAGGAGGTCGAGGAGCATGAAGCTCTGACATTTTTGAAGGATATAACGGAGAAAATGGGTCTTTCACTCAGCTTCAGAGCAAGGGTCGGAGAGGATACAGTCTACCTTGAGATGGACGGTAAGGATTCCGGAACAGTGATAGGAAAGAGAGGCCAGACTCTTGACGCCATACAGTATCTTACAAGCCTTGTGGTAAACAAGGACAGCGAAAAGTATATAAAGGTAGTAATAGATGCTGAAAATTACAGGGCAAAGAGAAAGAAAACACTGGAACAGCTTGCCGAAAGACTTGCGGGAAAGGTTATAAAAACAAAGAAGTACGTAAGGCTGGAGCCTATGAATCCTTATGAAAGAAAGATAATACATGCCACGCTTCAGAGGTATCCTGAAATAAATACAAGAAGCGAGGGAGAAGAACCTTACAGAAGAGTGGTAATAGAATACAAAAAGTAATATCATCATCATTTTATTTTTTAGAATATCGGCTTTTACGAAAGCCGGTATTCCTTTATATGAAGGATCGCGGCAAGGAGGAGTTTCTCATGGAAGATACCATAGCTGCCATCGCCACGCCTTACGGAGAAGGCGGAATAGGGATCATAAGAATAAGCGGATCTGATTCACTGCGTATACTCAGTGATATATTTGAATTTAACGGATCCTCCTGTGAGTTTCAAAACAGAAGGCTTACATACGGCAGGATCATCGACAAGGATGAAAACAGAATAATAGACGAGGTACTGGCAGTTTACATGAAGGGACCGGGAACATATACGGCAGAGGATGTTGTTGAAATAAACTGCCACGGGAGCATTGTTTCTCTAAGAAAGACACTTTCTCTTGTACTGAGAAAGGGAGCGCGTATGGCGGAGCCGGGGGAATTTACAAAAAGAGCCTTTCTCAACGGAAGGCTTGATCTTTCTCAGGCAGAGGCTGTAATGGACATAGTAAAGGCCAGAACAGACAGGGGCTATGATACTGCTGTTTCTCAGCTTGGCGGAGTGCTTTCCGCTAGGATAACGGAAATAAGGCAGAAACTTCTGGATCTTCTTGTGGATATAACGGTAAACATAGATTATCCGGATGAAGATATAGAAGAGATGACATATGAAAAGCTTGAGGAAGAAATATTGTTAATAGGCGATATGATTGAAAAACTGCTGTCTACAGCCTCAGCCGGACGTATGGTAAGAGAGGGTATAAGAACCGTTATAGCGGGTAAGCCAAATGTGGGAAAATCGTCTCTGATGAACGGGCTCATGAGGGAGCAGAGGGCGATAGTGACTGAGATTCCGGGAACTACACGCGATACCATAGAAGAAGCGATAAATGTAAGAGGCATCCCTGTATATCTCACGGATACGGCCGGGATAAGGGAGACCTCCGACAAGGTTGAAATGATGGGAATAGAGAGATCACGGGAGGCTTTTTCTTCGGCTGATCTTATAATAATGGTCCTCGACGGAAGCGATGATATATCGGGAGAGGACAGGGAGATAATGGATGATATAAGAGGAATGAATTCCCTTATACTTATAAACAAAACGGACCTGGGATCAAGGATAAAAGCATCCGATATAGAAGATACATATCCTGCGGACAGGATAATAGAGACGTCTCTCATAAGCGGCAAAGGAGTCGAAGAGGTGGAGGATGCCATAGAAAGGATGGTGTTCGGCGGAGAGCTCGTACAGAAGGAAAGCCTTATGGTGAGCAATGTGAGACATATAGAGCTTCTGGAAAAAAGCAGGGATTCTCTCAGGAGCGCCATGAAAATGACAGAAAGAAAAGAAGCTCTTGATTTTATAGAGATAGACGTAAGGGATGCTTATGAGAGACTGGGAGAGATAACGGGAGATACGGTATCAGAGGATATAATCAACGAAGTTTTTTCCAGATTCTGTCTGGGAAAATAATATAGGACTGGGAAATATGGAAAAGTTTTTGATGGGCGAATACGATATCATAGTCATAGGGGCAGGCCACGCCGGGTGCGAGGCAGGGCTGGCTGCGGCGAGAATGGGAAAAAAGACTCTTATGCTTTCCATAAATCTGGAGGCAGTGGCAATGATGGCGTGCAATCCTTCCATAGGAGGGACGGGAAAGGGTCATCTCGTAAGGGAGATAGATGCTCTCGGCGGACAGATGGGACTGAATATAGACAAGACATTTATACAGAGCAGGATGCTCAATACTGCCAAGGGACCGGCCGTGCATTCTCTCAGGGCTCAGGCTGATAAGAACGCCTACCATACAGAGATGAAAAGGACTCTGGAAAGAGAGGAAAATCTGGATCTCAAACAGGGTGAGGCCGTTGATATAATAATAGAGAATAACAGAGCTGCCGGAGTCGTTTTGAAGACAGGAGCATACTACAGGAGCAGTGCTGTCATAATAGCAACGGGAACGTTTCTTGGAGGCAGGATATTCATAGGTGAGAGCGCCTATGACAGCGGACCCAACGGTCTTGCTCCTTCAACGGAGCTGGCGGAAAAAATGAGGCAGTATGGCTTCCCCATGAGAAGATTCAAGACGGGAACGCCTGCAAGAGCTCTTTCCACCAGCCTTGACTATGATAAGATGATACCTCACGGAGGAGACGAGAAAATCGTTCCCTTCTCCTTTATGAACGATGATATAAGCAGGGATCAGGTCATGTGCTGGCTCACATATACAAATGAAGAGACCCACAGGGTAATAAGAGAAAACTTTCACAGATCCGCTCTTTTCGGAGGGCAGATAGAAGGGGTGGGACCGAGATACTGCCCGTCCATAGAGGACAAAATAAACAGGTTCGCCGATAAGAAGAGACATCAGCTTTTTATAGAGCCGGAGGGGCTTTATACGGATGAGATGTATATACAGGGCATGTCATCGAGCCTTCCGGAGGATGTTCAGGATGCGTTTTACAGGACGATAGAGGGACTGGAAAACATAAAGATAGTGAGACCTGCCTATGCCATAGAATACGACTGCATAGATCCGCTTGATCTTAAACTGAGCCTTGAGAGCCGCCGCCTTGAAAACCTTTTCTGCGCAGGGCAGTTCAACGGCAGTTCAGGCTACGAGGAGGCAGCAGCTCAGGGTCTCATGGCGGGAATAAACGCCGTAAGGAAGCTGGACGGAAAGGAAAGCTTTGTCCTTGACAGGAGCGAGGCCTATATAGGAGTACTTATAGACGATCTTGTTACAAAGGGTACGAACGAGCCGTACAGGATAATGACCAGCAGGGCAGAGTACAGGCTGGTCTTACGGCAGGATAACGCTGACATGCGCCTCACGGAAAAGGGATGGAACATAGGGCTTGTCACAGAGGAGAGATACAGAAGATTTCAGGAAAAGAAGAGGATAGTGGAGGCGGAGACAGAAAGGCTGAGAAAGAGGATAATGAAGCCGGATGAGATAAATCCGATCCTTTCGGAAAAAGGAAGCGCGCCCATATCAAACCCTGCGCCTCTCATAGAGCTTTTAAGAAGACCCGAGATATCATACGACAGCACAGAGCCTGTTGACAGGGAAAGACCGAAGCTTTCGTCTCATCAGAAGAACATGATGGAGGTCCAGATAAAATACGAGGGATATATCGAAAAGCAGAGGCAGCAGATAGAAAAGTTCAGGAGAATGGAAAACAGGAAACTGCCGGAGGATCTTGATTACGGTTCAATAGAGGGCCTGAGGATAGAGGCGCGTCAGAAGCTCGATAAAATAAGACCCCTGTCTCTCGGTCAGGCTTCCAGGATATCGGGCGTATCGCCTGCGGATATAAACGTTCTTCTCATTTACATGGAAAAGCAAAGGAGGGCGGGAAATGGCAGAGAATAGAAGCAGGGAAATATATGATAAGCTGGGGATCGCACACAGCGATGAAATCGAAAATATTTTCAGGATATATATGAAGGAAATCCTTGAAAAAAACAGGAGCGTGAACCTTACAGCCATAGAGGATGAGGATGAGTTCATGACAAAGCATTTTTTTGATTCCCTCATGTGCTGCGGCTCTGCGGAATTCAGAGAAGCCGGGCGCATAATAGATGTGGGAACGGGAGCGGGATTCCCGGGCATACCTCTTGCCATAGCTTTTCCGGATAAGGAGTTCGTCCTGCTGGATTCACTGAGAAAAAGAGTTGATATAGTGAGAGAGATCGCGGAAAAAGCGGGAATAAAAAACGTGACACTCATACACGGCAGAGCTGAGGATGCTGCCAGAAGGGAAGATATGCGCGAGAGCTTCGATCTCTGCGTATCAAGGGCAGTGGCGTCCATGGCTGTTCTGGCGGAATACTGTCTGCCCTTTGTTAGGAAAGGCGGCTCGTTTATAGCGTATAAGGGCCCGGGCGGAGAAGAGGAAGCGAGGCAGGCTGAAAAGGCTGTAAAGATACTGGGCGGAAGGCTGGTCAGAGCAGAGGGACCTGTTTCGGATGCCTTTCCGTTTGAACACAGACTCATATATATAAAGAAGGAAAGATCCACAGGGTCGAAATTTCCCAGAAAAGCGGGAACTCCGTCAAAGGATCCCATCAAATAGGAGAATAAGGCGTTTTTTGTTTTACGGTTGCCCCTTTCGCATATACGGACAGGCTGTTACCATATATGTATGAAAGGGGTATTTATATGTTTATAAAAAAGACCACTGAGATCCCCATAAGCTGCATAAAGACCAACAGCGGGCAGCCGAGGAAAAATTTTGACACAGAGCCTTTGATGGAGCTGAGGGATTCCATAAAGGAGTTCGGCGTACTTCAGCCGTTGATAGTTAAAAAGAATGAGAGCGGAGAATATCTGCTCATCGCGGGAGAGAGGCGTCTCAGGGCAGCTTCCATGGCAGGGCTTGAGAAGGTACCGGCCGTGATAAAGGATGCCAGTGAGGAGGAGGCGGGGCTCATCGCTCTTGTGGAAAACATACAGAGAGAAAATCTCGGGTACATAGAGGAAGCCAGGGCATACAGGCGTATGATGGAAAAATACGGTATAAGCCAGACCCAGCTTTCGGAAAGGCTCGGAAAGAATCAGTCCACCATATCCAACAAGATCAGGATACTGAACCTGCCGGAGGATATACAGGAGCTCCTTGTCGAAAACAAACTTACGGAGCGACATGCCAGAGCGCTGCTCAAAGTCGATGATGATCATGTGAGAAGGATAATAATAGAAAAAGTCATAAGACATGGATTCAACGTGAAACAGACGGAAAAACTGGTAGAGGAATATTTTACCAAAACAGAAGACTGTGAAAAGGAGAAGCATAAGATAAGGCATATAAGCTACAAGCTTTATCTCAATACGCTTAAGAAGACATTCAATGATATGGAGCTTAAAAGGAAAGGAGCTTCATTCAGAGAAGAAGATATGGGGGCGGCTTTAAAGGTGACGATAATAATACCAAAGGAAGAAGAGGGGAGGGAATGCGAAAAGTTTTTTAAAGCAGAAGGGTATTGATAATGAAGGTCAAAAGAGTAAATAAACTCGGCAGGATTGTATATATATTTAAGAAAATACGGGATGTTTCACGTGAAACATCCTTTTTCTTTTATAAATAAGCGAAAACATGTAGTAAAAAATATTCATGTGTTATATAATGTTTAAAAGCAGAAAGAAAATCGAAAAGAGAAAACGGTTTTGTAAAAATAAGGAGGAAAAAGTGGGAAAGGCGATAGCTATTTTCAATCAAAAAGGCGGAGTAGGGAAGACTACCACGAATATCAACCTTGCCGCGTGTCTGGCAATAAAGGGAAAGAAGGTACTCATCCTTGATATAGATCCTCAGGGGAACACTACCAGCGGAGTGGGTGTTTCAAAAAAAGATCTCAAGCTCACCACCCATGAGATCCTTATAGAGGACGGATGTGACCCAAAGGAAGCTGTCCTTCATACAGGAGTGGAAAACCTGGATATAATGCCTGCCAGCGTTCAGCTCGCAGGAGCCGAGGTGGAGCTTATAGAGATGGCAGGAAGGGAGAAAAGGCTGAAGTGGGCAATAGACAAGCTGAAGCCTGACTATGATTACATATTCGTAGACTGCCCTCCTTCTCTGGGGATACTCACCATAAATTCACTGACAGCAGTCGATTCGGTACTCATCCCCATACAGTGTGAGTTTTACGCTCTGGAGGGAGTGAGCCAGCTTATGAGCACCATAGACATAGTCAAAAGAAACATGAATCCTGATCTTGAGATACAGGGAGTTATACTCAGCATGTTTGACGGAAGGACCAATTTATCCATACAGGTCGTGGAAGAAGTAAAGAAGTACTTTAAAGAAAAGGTATACACTACGGTGATCCCGCGAAATGTAAGACTGGCGGAAGCTCCAAGCTACGGGATGCCTGTGATCCAATATGATCCAAAATCATCAGGCGCTATGGCATATCAGGAATTCGCGGAGGAATTTCTTGAAAATGAGGAGGAAAGGTAGATGGCTGCTCAGAAAAAATCAAGGGGTCTCGGGAAGGGGCTCGATGCTCTCTTCGGGGACGTTGAGGTCGCTTTGAAAAAGGATGATGAAAAGCCTCCGGAGCAGGAGGCAAAGGATGATGCCCCGTCTTCTTCGGAGGAGGGAGGCATAAGATATATCGATATAAACTACATAAGACCAAACTCAAATCAGCCGAGGAAGGTCTTTGACGAGGAAAAGCTGAGCGAATTGGCGGACTCCATAATGAGTCACGGACTTATACAGCCTGTAGTCCTGAGGTCGGCGGATAAGGGATATGAGATAGTCGCAGGGGAGAGGCGATGGAGAGCAGCGAGAAAAATAGGACTCAAGGAGATCCCGTGTATAGTGAAGGAACTTTCCGATGAGGAAAATATGCTCCTGGCTATTATAGAGAACATGCAGAGGGAAGACCTTAATCCCATAGAAGAGGCCGAAGGGCTCAATCAGATGATAGAGACATACGGGCTCACTCAGTCAGAGGTGTCAAAAAGCGTCGGAAAGAGCAGACCTTATATAACCAACAGTCTCAGGCTGTTGAGATTGCCGGAAAAGCTGAGAAATTTTGTTTCCGAGGGGAGCCTTTCAGCAGGACATGCCAGAGCTCTCGTTTCGGTCGAGGATGAAAAAAAGCAGGAGGCCATCGCTGAAGCAGTTATAAGAGACGGTCTCTCTGTGAGGCAGATAGAGAAAATGGCAAAGGAAAAGAGGCCTTCAGCAAAGAGGGCAGCAGCAAAATCTCCTGACATCAGAAGTCTTGAAGAGGAGCTCAAGGACCTTTTCGGCACAAAGGTAAGCCTTAACCAGAGAGGAAAAAAGGGGAAGATAGAGATAGAGTTTTACAGCAGAGAAGAGCTTGATAGACTTATAGAACTCTTGAAAACACTGGGATAGAGACGTTCAAACAAAAATGTTTCACGTGAAACAGCTTGAAAAAGCATTTGCCGGGTGAATGGAAACATGAAAAGAGAAGAACTTGATAAGGCGTTAAAGGATATAATATGCCAGGCACAGGAAGAAGGAATTCCTGTGCCTGATAATATATTTGAGAAGGTCGAGATCAACAGCAGGCCGAAAAAACGATTCGGATGCTGCCGGTTCAAAGAAGGAAAATATCATATAGAGATAAGTGAATTCCTGTTAAAGGGAAAGGATGAAGGAATAAAGGAAACTCTGGCTCACGAGGTGCTGCACACCTGTGCGGGCTGTCAAGACCATGGTAAAATATGGAAAGAATATGCAAAAAGAATGAACAGAAGGTATGGATATAATATAAGCAGGACTGTTTCCTTTGAGAAAATGGGGATAGAAGAGCCTGAGCGCGAACCTGTGTTCAGGTATATAATAAAATGCGAAAAATGCGGAAAAGAGTATCCGAGACAGCGATTCACCTGTGTGATGAAGAAAATAAAAGCATACAGGTGCGGCTGCGGAGGAAGGCTGATAATAATAGACAATTCAGCGGGAGGGAAAGAATCATATGAAGCTGATAGACCTTAAAATAAGCGAATATCTTGATATGCTTCTGGCGGGAGCATTTGTCCCCGGAGAGGGATGCGTGAGCGGGCTGGCCGGAGCGCAGGCAGCGGCTCTTTTGTACAGGACTGCTGACAGTCTGATCAGAGAAGAGGCTGAAGGCTGTGACAGGACTGAGCTGGAAAATGTCAGAAAGGAAGCTGAAAGGCTGTATATGGATATAGCCGGAGCCATGGAGGAAAATACAGAGGAAAGCAGCGCGCGGATCATGGAAGCGGCTCTGTCAGGCCTTAAAAAAGCGGAAAAAATCAGCAGGTGCTCTCACAGGCAGGGAAGCGCGGATCTCGGGGCAGCGGCAGCCAATTTCATCGCCGCTCTCAGAGGGGCGTGGATAGACATCCTGAGAGAGGAAGGTCAGGGAGATGAGAATGCCGAAAATAATAATATATCAAAGGGAAGACAACTTCTGGAAGAAGGAGAAAAGGCAGCCGGAACCATATACGGAGAAGCGGAGAAAAGGCTCATGAAGGAGAGGATATGATGGAAAAAATAATAGAAAGCGTACCCAACATAAGTGAAGGAAGGAATAAGGAAACGATAGAGGCCTGCGTTGATCAGGTAAGGCAGACTCCGGGATGTATCCTTCTCAATTATTCCTCAGATCCGGATCACAACAGATCGGTCATAACATATATAGGAAGCCCTGAAGGAATAGAGGAAGCGAGCGTAAAGCTGGCCAAAAAGGCTGTTGAGCTCATAGACCTCACAAAGCACAGCGGCGAGCATCCCAGGATGGGATGCGTGGACGTGATGCCGTTTATTCCTCTCAGAGGGGCGGATATGGACGACTGCGTCCGGCTCTCTGAGAGAGTGGGGAAGAGGATAGCGGAGGAAGCCGGGCTTCCCGTATTTCTCTATGAAAGCTCAGCCTCACAGCCTCACAGGGAGAACCTGGCCAATATCAGAAGGGGCGAATTCGAAGGACTGTTTGAAAAAATGAAGGATCCAGACTGGATCCCGGATTTCGGACAGAAAAGGCCCCACCCTACAGGAGGGGCCGTATGCGTTGGCGGACGACCGTTTCTGATAGCTTATAATATAAATTTAAGCACATCCGATGTTAATATCGCGAAGAAAATAAGCAAAGCGATAAGAGAATCAAGCGGCGGTCTCAAATGCGTCAAGGCAATGGGCGTATATCTCAGGGAAAAAAATACAGCCCAGGTATCCATGAATATGACGGATTTCAATGTAACACCCCTTTACCGGGTAAACGAGCTGGTGAGAGCGGAAGCCGCCAGATACGGAGTGACCATAACAGGCACGGAGCTCATAGGGCTCACGCCGGCAAAAGCCCTCTTCGATGCAGCGGAATATTATCTGCAGATAGAGGACTTTGACTGGAAAGAGCAGGTCATAGAGAGCCACCTTCTCAATATGAAATGATATGGTGTAGATGATAAAAGAGCCGGCGCGAGCCGGCTCTTTTAAAAAGCAGTTAATATACATACACCTTCGGCAGTCGCTGGCCAAAGGCGCAGACTATCTCATAGTTTATGGTGCCGGTGGCTCTTGCGATATCATCGGCCAGTATTTCGTATATGCCGTCCTTGCCCATGACTGTCACCTCATCTCCCTTTCTCACATAAGGGACATGTGTAACGTCGATCATGCACTGATCCATGCAGATATTGCCTGCAAGAGGAGCCATCACACCGTTGACGATAACCTTGCCCTTAAGTGAGTAGGGCCTTGGATAACCGTCCGCATAGCCGATAGGTATGGTCGCGATGAGACTGTCTCTTGTTGTCACGTATTTTCTGCCGTAGCTTATGGACGTTCCGGCGGGAACTTTTTTTAGCTGGATTATATTGGCCTTTACAGACATGACAGGTTTAAGCTCAAGCTGATTCCTGTCCACCTCATCGGAAGGATAGCAGCCGTAGAGAATTATCCCCGGACGTACCATTTCGTAGTGAGCTGAGGTGATCTCCATGACAGCGGCGCTGTTGGCCATGCTCCTGCACGGTACGGGCACTCCGGCATCAAGTAATTTTTTGCAGAAGACCATGTATCTCTGCTCCTGCATGGCTGCAAAGGATTTGTCGGCAGCATCGGAATTGGCGAAATGTGAGAAAAGTCCCTGTATCCTGAATCCCGGAAGAGAGGCTATCATCTTGATGTCCTCTATGGAAGCGGAATCATCCGGATTGTAGCCTATGCGACCCATGCCGGTGTCAACGGCAACAAAGCCCTTTATGATTATGCCTTCTCTGACTGCGGCTCTTGAAATGGCTTCCGCGTTTTCATAGTCGCACAGAACAGGAGTGAGCCTGTGCTTTACTATAGTGTCCGCATAGGGCTCGGGCGTAAGCCCCAGTATAACGATCTCCTCCAGCACAAAACCGGCTTCTCTGAGGCGTATGGCTTCGTTGAGAGTTGCCACGCCGAATGAGGTTATGCCGTTTGCTCTCAGTACAGTGGCGACCCTGACAGAGCCGTGACCGTATCCGTCAGCCTTTATGATGCCTGTTATCTTTTTTCCGGGGCCGACTTTTTCTTTGATCTTTTTGATATTGAAGTCCAGATTAGTGATGTTTATCTCTGCCCAGGCAGAGCGCAAGGCCTCTTTGTACATTTTCACCTGACTTTCTCCCATTGAGGGGGGATGTAAAATATTATTCCTTTATATCCAGCTCGCTTATTACCGTATCCAGCAGGAACTGAGCGCCTGCCGCAAGATCATTTTCGTCTGTGTCCTCCTGCGGAACATGGCTTCTTCCGTTTATGCTGGGAACGAATATCATTCCCGTATCCGCATGTTCGGCTATCATGCATGCATCGTGAACAGCTCCGCTGTCCATTACCTTAAATGCCAGATCCCGGGATGCGGCTCTTTCTTTCATGGAGGAAATGAGTCTTTCTGAAAGACGGAGCGGCGATGAGGAGGAATGCTCATACATGAGGCAGCCGACGCCTCTCTCCCGCGCTATGGCGTTTATCCTCGTTTTTACCTTGTCCATGAAGCTGTCGATCTTTGACTGATCCCTGTCGCGTATCTCCAGAGTAAAAGTCACCTTTTCGGGGATCACATTGGAGCAGCCGGGAAGGATATCAGCCTTGCCGACCGTTACGACAGTGCGCCTGTCAGCATCGCCCTTTACGATGGATTCTGCTTCAAGGATGCACTGAGCGGCCGCGCACATGGCATCATACCGTTCGTTCATTGGAGTTGCGCCTGCATGATTGCCTACGCCTGTCAGTGTCACCTCTATGACCCTCATACCGAATATGTAATCAACCACGCCCAGAGAAAGACCTTCTCTGTCCAGTACAGGGCCCTGTTCGATGTGCAGTTCCAGCATGGTTTTAATGCTGTCGAAGTCCCATTGTATATTGGCGATATCTGATGTATCGCCGGAAAGATATCTGTCCTCGTAGCGACCCTTGCCCTTAAGGCCTTCAAGGACATTTCTCAGGGAAACGCCGTCGTCATTCTGCAGCCGGTCAAGATCCTCTTCTCCGTATTTGCCGGATATGAATTTACTGCCGGTCATGGTGGAACCGAAGTTTGATCCCTCCTCTTCGGCAAAGATAACCATTTCGTAATTACAGGAGGATCCCGAAGCAGCTCTGCCGCAGAGAGTCTCCATGACCTCCAGGGCGCCGCACACTCCGTATATACCGTCAAGCCAGCCGCCGTTTTTGACGGTGTCCACATGAGAACCCGCTATTACGGACTTCCTTCCCGGTCTGTTGGAAGGAAGTCCTATGCGTATATTCCGCAGAGGATCCACGGTAATGGAGCAGCCTGCAGCCTCTGCGCGTTTCAGTATAAATTCTCTGGCCTTATTATCCTGATACCCGTAGGAAAACCGGGTGACTCCGTTTCCCGGAGTATCGGTAAAGCTCTTCAGAACTTTCAGGTTGTTCAAAAGTCGTTCTTCGTTTATTTTCATTAAAAATCACCGCTTGCCGCTATGTTTACCACTGGTACGAAGCGCCGAAAGGCTTTCCGGCTATGAATCTGCCCTGGCCCTTGTGGCCTGTATACTGAGCCTTGTCGACGATCTTTTCTCCTCTGAGGAATACGGTCTCGGGGCGGCCCTTCTGCTTAAAGCCTTCGAAAGGAGTATAGTCAACGCCTTCCAGATTGTTTGCCGCTGTTATGGTACCCTCGTAATCAGGGTCAAATATAACGATATCGGCGTCATATCCCGGTGTCAGCTGGCCTTTTTTCTCAAGGCCGTTGATCTTTGCCGGCATTGTGGCAAACAGGTCGACGAGCCTGCTTCTTGATATCTTTCCTTCGCATACTCCGTATGTCCACAGGATGTTGAGCCTGTTCTGAAGACTCGGAGCGCCGTTAGGTATGTCAGCGAAGGATTTGCCCTCGCCGTATCCCATATGCTTCTGAACGGCAAAGTCAAAGCCGCAGTGATCGGAGCTGATTGCGTTGAGCCATTTTCTGTCAACTGCCTCCCAGAGAGCGTCCCTGTGCTCTTTTGTCCTGAGAGCCGGCGAGCATACGTATTTTGCGCCTTCATAATCAGGCTTTGCCAGATCTTCTGTATCGAGGACGAGATAGTGAGCGCAGGTTTCACCGAATATCCTCTGGCCTCTGGCGTAGGCAGCCTTTATTTCTTCCAGAGCCTCTTTGCATGTAACGTGTACCACATAGAGAGGGGCATCCGCCATCTCAGCAAGATATATGGCTCTCCTTGTGGCCTCCGCCTCAACTACAGGAGGTCTGCTGACCGCGTGATAGTAAGGGCCTGTCTTGCCTTCGGCTATGAGCTTCTTTGTAGCGACGTCGATCATATCGGCGTTCTCGGCATGGACCATTATGGTGGCTCCTGCTTCCTTGCCCTTGTAAAGAGCCTTGAGTATGGCGTCGTCATCAGCATGGAAGAACATGCCCTTGTAGGCCATGAAAAGCTTCATGGTAGGGTATCCTGCTTCTACCATGGCAGGTATCTCATCGATCACCTCTTCCCTCGGATCGGTCATTACCATGTGAAAAGCGTAGTCAACCATGGAAATACCGTCGGCATCGGTCTTCCTGTAAGCATCGATGGTCTCAACGAGCCCCTTGCCCTTTTCCTGATTGACGAACTCTATGAGGGTGGTGGTGCCGCCTACCGCGGCAGCGTTGGATGTTTCAAAGCCGCGCACCTTGCTTCCGTTATATGTGAAGGAAAAGTGCACGTGCTGATCCACGCCTCCGGGCAGAATGTACTTTCCTGTGGCATCGACCACTTCGTCTCCGGCTCCGGGCTGAAGATCTTCGCCTACTGCGGCAATGGTCTCGCCCTTGACGTATACGTCGGCTATGCCTTCGCCTTCGGCGGTTACAACGGTTCCGTTTTTGATCAATACTGCCATGATATACCTCCTTTACAGCTTAGGTGTACGTTTTATGATATCTTCCCTCGCCGGTCCGTTGGAAACGTAGGTGATAGGGAAGCCTATAAGGCGTTCTATCTCGTCAACATAGTTCCTAGCCTCTTCAGGCAGCTTTTCAAATTCTCTTATGCCGGTTATATCGCACTTCCATCCGGGCAGTTTTTTAAGGACAGGTTTTGCCCTTTCAAGCCTGGCAGTGGAAGGGAATCTCGAAGTAAGCTCTCCGTCGATATCGTACTGGACGCATACGGGTATTTCGTCAAGATATCCAAGAGGGTCCAGCACTGTAAAGGCAACCTCTGTCGTGCCCTGGACCATGCAGCCGTACTTTGTTGCAACAGCATCGAACCATCCGACCCTTCTAGGTCTTCCGGTGGTGGCTCCGTATTCTCCGCCGTCGCCGCCTCTCTTTCTCAGCTCCTCCGCTTCGTCCTTATCGAGTATCTCGCTGACAAAGGCGCCTCCGCCGACTGCGCTTGAGTACGCTTTGACAACGGTTATTATATCCTTTATTGCGTACGGAGGAACGCCTGCTCCTATGGCTCCGTATCCTGCCAGAGTCGATGATGACGTGACCATCGGATAGATGCCGTGATCCGTATCCTTGAGAGCTCCGAGCTGGCCTTCCAGAAGTATGTTTTTTCCTTCACTGAGAGCATCGTGGAGAAATGCCGAGACATCGCACACATACGGCGCGACCATATCGCGGTATTCCCTGAGGGTCTTCATTATTTCATCGGGATCCAGCTCAGGCTTGCCGTAAAGGTGCTTAAGAAGCACGTTCTTCATGAGGCATACCCGTTCCACTTTTTCCCTGAGTGCGCTTTCATCCATGAAAAGCTCCTGGACCTGAAAGCCTATTTTGGCGTATTTGTCGGAATAAAAAGGGGCTATTCCGGACTTTGTGGAGCCAAAGGCCTTGCCTGCGAGCCTTTCTTCCTCATACTCGTCAAAAAGTATGTGGTAAGGCATCAAGACCTGAGCCCTGTCGGAAACAAGTATGCGGGGCTTCGGAACGCCCTCGTTTATGAGGGATTCTATTTCACGTGCCATAAACGGTATGTTGAGGGCAACGCCGTTTCCGAGGATGCTGGTGGTGTGACTGTAAAACACTCCGGAAGGGAGCATATGAAGGGCGAACTTGCCGTAGCTGTTTTTTATTGTGTGCCCGGCATTGCTGCCCCCCTGGAATCTGATGATTATGTCAGCCTCCTGTGAAAGCATATCGGTTATTTTGCCTTTTCCTTCATCGCCCCAGTTGGCGCCTACTATCGCTTTGATCATTTAAACGGATCTCCTTTATCATGTAAAATATTTTTATAAAATCTGTCAGCTATACGTTCACATGGCCTTCCATGCCGAGAGCATCCCTGTTTTCCTCAAGGAGCGGGCGGACGAAATCCGTCAGGAAGGCTTCGGTCTGCTGAGCCGCGCAGCCTGTGAAATTTTCCGGTTTCATAAGAGACTGAAGCTGCTCTCTCGTCATATTGAAGGCCGGGTCTGCGGCGATGCGGTCAAGAAGGTCGTTTTCGGCGCCTTCTTCTTTGACGCGTCTTCCCGCTGCCATGGAATGCTGTCTGATCTTTTCGTGAAGTATCTGGCGGTCTCCACCCATTTTCACTGCATCCATCATTATGTTCTCCGTTGCCATAAAAGGAAGCTCGCTCATAAGGCGCGCTTCTATGACCTTTGGATAGACCACAAGACCGGAGGTTATGTTCATGTATATTTCCAGTATGCCGTCTGTTGCCAGGAAGCTCTCAGAAACGCTCAGCCGCTTATTGGCCGAGTCATCCAGCGTCCTTTCGAACCACTGAGTGGATGCCGTCATTGCGGGATTCTGAGCATCAGCCATTACGAAATTGGCCAGCGCGGCGATCCTTTCCGATCGCATAGGATTTCTCTTATAGGCCATGGCTGAGGAGCCGATCTGGTTCTTTTCAAAAGGTTCCTCGATCTCCTTCAGATGCTGAAGGAGCCTTATATCGTTGCTGAACTTGTGAGCGCTCTGCGCTATGCCGGAAAGTACATTGAGCACCTTTGTGTCGACCTTTCGGGAATATGTCTGGCCGGAGACCGGATAACAGCTCCTGAAGCCCATTTTTTCGGCGATCATGCCGTCAAGGCGCTTCACCTTCTCCATATCGCCGTCAAAGAGCTCAAGAAAGCTGGCCTGGGTGCCGGTGGTCCCCTTGGATCCAAGAAGCTTTATCGTATCTAGAACATGATCCAGGTCCTCCAGATCCAGTATAAGATCGTGAAGCCACAGGGTGGCTCTCTTACCCACCGTAGTCGGCTGAGCAGGCTGGAAATGAGTGAATCCCAGAGTTGGGAGAGACTTGTATTTGTCTGCGAAATCCGCCAGATTTGCGATGGTGTTTATGAGCTTTTTGCGTATGAGCCTGAGCCCTTCCGTCATGATGATTATGTCGGTATTGTCGCCGACGTAGCAGGATGTGGCTCCAAGATGGATTATGCCCTTTGCTTTCGGGCACTGCAGGCCGTAGGCGTATACGTGCGACATAACGTCATGGCGCACTATCTTTTCTCTTTCACGGGCCGCCTCGTAATTTATGTCATCCGCAGCCGCCTTAAGCTCGGCGATCTGCTCATCGGTTATGGGAAGGCCCAGTTCTTTTTCGGTCTCTGCCAGAGCTATCCAGAGCCTGCGCCATGTTCTAAATTTCATCTCAGGAGAAAAGAGATATTTCATTTCCTCACTGGGATATCTTTCGGATAACGGGCTGGTGTAGTTTTGAGATCTTTCCATTTCAGCGCTCCTTTGTTTTGCTTTTGTACATACATATTAATTATACCATAGTAAAGGAAGATATTACAATAAAACAACAAAAAACCAAGCCCCGGAAGTCTTAACTGTCAAGACATTTGTTACACTTTGAGAAATACTCCGCTACTACCTGATCAGGGCTTTTGAAGTCCAATACCGTCTTCGCTGTGCTGTTATATTTCTTCTCGTGTCTCGCTACTTTCTTCTTAAGCTCTTTCTCACTGGTGAATACTTCTCTGCCATACA
>CAWVKQ010000009.1:0-8068 GCA_963929955.1 Bacillota bacterium | reverse complement strand
TTAAGAAGAGCTGAATAAAGAGGCACAAATGAAAAAGAACATTTGTGCTTTTTTCGTTTGCGATCTATATACTTTTGTTTTTATATTTGCTATAATTTAAAGGCAGTTATAAAGAGATTTATCATCTGTCGGAAATGGGGAGATTCGACCGGGAAAACGGTAGATTTGAGACAGATCGGGAGGAACGCGGGAAAAATAAATGGCTGATTTTAAAATACATTCTGAATTTAAGATGATGGGCGACCAGCCTCAGGCGGTCGATAAAATAGCAAAGGGAATAACAGAAGGTAAAAAGCATCAGACTTTGATGGGTGTTACCGGTTCAGGCAAGACCTTTACCATGGCCAATATCATAGAACGGGTACAGAAGCCGACACTTGTAATAAGCCACAACAAGACTCTGGCAGCTCAGCTCCACGGAGAATTCAAGGAGTTTTTCCCTGATAACGCGGTGGAGTATTTTGTCAGTTATTATGATTACTACCAGCCGGAAGCCTATGTTCCGTCAACGGATACGTATATAGAAAAGGATTCTGACATAAACGCTGAGATAGAAAAGCTGAGACACTCCGCCACAGCGGCTCTTTCCGAGAGAAAGGACGTAATAATCGTTGCCAGCGTTTCATGTATATACGGACTGGGAAGTCCTATAGATTATGAGAATCAGGTCGTTTCCATAAGGCCCGGTATGGAAAAGGACAGGCAGGAGCTTTTAAGAAAGCTGGTGGATATACAGTACACGAGAAACGATATGGTACTGGAGCGCGGGAATTTCCGCGTAAGAGGAGATATAATAGATGTGTTCCCGGCAGGGGCTGAAAACGCTGTGAGAATAGAATTGTTCGGGGACGAGGTGGAGACGATAAAGGAGATAAACTCCGTCACGGGAGAGATCATAGGTTTAAGGAATCATGTGGCCATATATCCGGCTTCCCATTACGTTACAAGCCAGGAAAACATAGACAGGGCAGTCGAAACCATAAGCGAGGAGCTGGATGAAAGGATAAAGTGGTTCAAGGACAGGGGAAAGCTCATAGAAGCCCAGAGAATAGAGCAGAGAACACGCTATGACATGGAAATGCTGAAAGAAATAGGCACGTGCAAGGGCATCGAGAACTACTCGCGTCACATAACGGGACTGCCTCCCGGATCAAGGCCGTATACGCTGATAGATTATATACCTGATGATTTTCTCATAATCATAGACGAATCTCATGTGATGCTGCCGCAGCTTCGCGCCATGTATGCCGGGGACCGTTCAAGGAAGCAGTCTCTGGTAGACTATGGGTTCAGACTGCCGTCGGCTCTTGACAACAGACCTTTGAAGTTTGAGGAATTCAACAGCCTTATAGATCAGATAATATATGTAAGCGCCACGCCGGGAGAGTATGAAAGAGAGATGAGCGGCGGCATATCGGCTGAGCAGATAATAAGGCCTACAGGACTGCTTGATCCTGTGATAGAGACGCACAGCACGGAAGGGCAGATGGACCATCTCATAGGAGAGATCAACAGGGTGACGGAAAAGGGAGAGAGAGTACTGGTCACGACGCTGACAAAGAAGATGGCGGAGAGCCTTACAGACTATCTCAAGAATGTCGGTATAAAGGTGAGATACCTCCATTCGGAGATAGACACTCTGGAAAGAATGGAGATAATAAGAGATCTGAGGCTTGGAGTCTTTGACGTGCTGGTGGGAATAAATCTTCTTCGAGAAGGACTGGATATACCTGAGGTCTCGCTTGTAGCCATACTTGACGCAGACAAGGAAGGGTTCCTGAGAACCGAGACCTCGCTGATACAGACCATAGGAAGGGCGGCGAGAAACGAAGACAGCAGAGTAATAATGTACTGCGACGGCATAAGCAACGCCATGAGGGCCGCCATGGACGAGACAGAAAGAAGGCGCGGCATACAGGCTGAATACAACAGGGAGCACCATATAACTCCGAAGTCTGTGAAAAAGGCTGTAAGAAGCGTTATCGAAGCAACAAGAGCAGCGGAGAATGAATTCACATACGAGGGTAAGAGCCCGCTTGAGCTTACAAAGAAAGAACTGGCGGATTACGTCAAGAAGCTGGAAAAGGAAATGAAGCAGGCTGCAGAGGATCTGCAGTTTGAAAGAGCAGCCCAGCTCAGGGACGTGATATTTGAATACAAGGCAAAGATGTAGGCCTGTAAAACAGACAGCGAAAAGAGGAAAACAGCAATGCTAAAGGATATAATCATAAAAGGGGCAAAGGAAAACAATCTCAAGGGCATAGACGTTACCATACCGAGGGACAGGATGGTCGTACTGACAGGACTTTCGGGATCGGGAAAGTCGTCTCTCGCGTTTGACACCATATACGCAGAGGGACAGAGAAAGTATATGGAAAGCCTTTCCTCGTATGCCAGACAGTTTCTGGGACAGATGGAAAAGCCCAACGTGGATTATATAGAAGGCCTTTCACCGGCTATTTCCATAGATCAGAAGACGACCAGCAAGAATCCCAGATCAACTGTGGGTACTGTGACTGAGATCTACGATTATCTGAGACTCATGTACGCGCGTATAGGCATACCCCACTGTCCTGTATGCGGAAGGGAGATATCGAGTCAGACAATAGATCAGATAGTTGAGATACTCATGTCTCTCGGGGAAGGCACAAGACTTACGGTCATGGCGCCCGTCGTGAGACAGAGAAAGGGACAGCACGAGAAGATACTGGAAAGGATAAGAAAGGAAGGCTTCACCAGAGTAAGGGTAGATGGTGAGATAAGATCTCTTGAGGAAGATGACATAAAGCTGGAAAAGACTTTTAAGCACACCGTGGAAATAGTGGTTGACAGGATAAAGGTAAGAGACGGAGTACAGAGCAGGCTTTCCGAAGCATGCGAGCTTGCCATAAGCCACGGCGAAGGACTTGTCCATGTGCTCATAAGCAAAGACGGAGAAGAGAGCGAAAGGACATTCAGCACAAGTCTGGCCTGCCCGGAACACGGCGTTTCCGTAGAAGAGCTGGAGCCGAGAATGTTTTCCTTCAATAATCCCATGGGCGCATGTCCCGAATGCAACGGGCTCGGGTTCATACAGAAAATAGATCCTGACCTTATAATCCCCGATACGGAAAAGAGCATAAACGAAAAGTGTTTGGGCAATGTATTTGCGACCATGGAATATACCAGCTACTACTGGCAGGTTCTGAGGGCTCTTGCGGAAAAATACGGAGCGGATTTTGACACACCCTTCAAGGATCTTCCTGAGGAGTTCAAGAAAGTTCTTCTTTACGGCACAGGAGATGAAAAGCTTACGTACACATATACAAGCAGGAACGGGACCGTGCAGAACAGAAGCCATACCTTTGAGGGAATAATAAATAACCTGGAGAGGAGATACAGGGAGACCCGTTCGGACTGGATAAAAGAAAAAATGGAAAAGTACATGAGCATCTCCACCTGCGGCGCATGCGGTGGGAGAAGGCTCAAACCGGAGCTTCTGGCTGTAACCATAGGCGGAAAGAATATAATAGAATTCTGCGATATGTCGGTCGTGGAGGCTGTGGAGTTTGTGGACAGCCTCCGGCTTTCCGATACTCATATGAAAATAGCCTCGGAAATACTCAAGGAAATAAGAGGACGGCTTAAATTCCTGGCAAATGTGGGACTTGATTATCTGACACTTTCAAGAGCTTCGGCAACTCTTTCGGGTGGAGAGTCACAGAGAATAAGGCTGGCGACACAGATAGGGTCGGGCCTTATAGGTGTGCTCTACATACTTGATGAACCCAGCATAGGTCTTCATCAGAAGGATAATGAAAAGCTTCTGGCTGCTCTGAGAAGACTCACGGATCTGGGAAATACACTTATAGTGGTGGAGCACGATGAAGATACCATGTACGCCGCGGATCATATCATAGATATAGGTCCCGAGGCAGGTATACACGGAGGCGAGCTGGTAGCTCAGGGAACGGTGGAGGATATAAAGGCGTGTCCCGAATCCATAACGGGAATGTATCTGAGCGGTAAGCGCAAGATAGAGGTGCCTGAGAAAAGACGAAAGGGAAACGGCAAATACATTGAGATAAAGGGCGCTTCGGAAAACAATCTCAAAAATATAGATGTCAGGATACCTCTTGGCAAGATGGTCTGTGTAACGGGAGTTTCCGGCTCAGGAAAGAGCAGTCTTATAAACGAGATACTCTATAAGGCGATCGCGGCCGAAATGTACGGAAGCAGAGAAAAACCGGGAAAGTACAGGAAAATAACGGGTATAGAAAATATAGACAAGATAATAGATATAAATCAGTCGCCTATAGGCAGGACTCCGAGGTCAAATCCGGCCACATATACAGGCGTGTTCACCCATATACGGGATCTTTTCGCCAGCCTTCCCGAAGCAAAGGTCAGAGGGTATGACAAAGGCAGATTCAGCTTCAACGTAAAAGGAGGAAGATGCGAGGCATGTAACGGAGACGGTATAATAAAGATAGAGATGCATTTCCTTCCGGACGTCTATGTCCCATGCGAGGTGTGCAAGGGAAAGCGTTACAACAGGGAGACTCTGGAGGTCAGGTACAAGGGAAAGAATATATTCGACGTACTCGACATGAATGTTACGGAGGCTCTTGAGTTTTTCAGCAGCATACCTGCCATATCGAGGCAGCTTCAGACTCTTGAGGAAGTGGGGCTCGGCTATATAAAGCTGGGGCAGCCGAGCACGCAGCTTTCCGGAGGCGAGGCGCAGAGAATAAAGCTGGCCTCAGAGCTTTCGAAGAAAAGCACGGGAAAGACGATGTATATCCTTGATGAGCCTACGACAGGCCTTCACTTCGCTGACGTTGACAAGCTCCTGTCAGTACTTGACAAGCTGGCTGACAGCGGGAATACAGTCGTAGTCATAGAGCATAATCTGGATGTCATAAAAAAAGCGGATCATATAATAGATCTGGGCCCTGACGGAGGCTTCAGAGGAGGCACAATCGTTACCGAAGGAACGCCCGAGGAGGTAGCCGGATGCCCGGAATCATATACAGGGCAGTTCCTGAAAAAGATACTGGGATGAAGCGATATGACCGATGCAACTGTAACTGAGTTGTTTTTTGAGACTGTTCCAAACCTTTTGTAAACTCGGAAAACCAATGTAAGATATGTTGAATTAAGGATAGGGACGGAGCTGCTTTTTTAGCCTCCCGTCCCTTGAATGTATTATACGGCGGTTTTAGTACGAAAACGTTGATATTAACTACTTGTCCAATATGCTTATGGTGTGTATGCTATTTGCCAGCTTTTTTAACGATATAAGATGCTTTCGTGCTAAATGGAGTTGCTGTTCCGTGCAGGTCAACCAGTTGAATTCTTTCAGTGATGAAACTTTTCTTTCAATGTACTTTAAAGATTTATAAAACTCAGCATCATCTTCAGCCTCGCTGTGGGTTGCGGGTGTGGTTAGTTGGTATTTGCCATGGCCAACAACAATGAAGTTGGGATTATCCCTTTTTAATTTTGAAACGACCGTACGTACTATAGAAGAATGATCTGGATCAATTACGCCCTGTTCCAGGCATATTGCACGTATTTCCTTTGAAGTGTGGGTTTCACCGTCTTTTAAAAGCTGAATGATGATGTTTCTTATTTCGCTGCTTCGCGACATTTTTTCCTCCTTAATGATTCGGTTTCGGTTGAACTTGTTAGAAATATCGTTAAATATTATATAGCATTATAACACATTTTCAATGAAAAGTAAGCCCAAAAGTATTTATTGTGAATAAAATCGTGTTTTTGACAAAATCATAAACGTAAATTCAAAAAATATACCAATATTATATAGTGTCTTATGCATAGCAAAAATATAGTACGTTTATATAGTGCGTTTGTTCAGTGAAATTACCATGTGGTACGGCTGCTATGGGGAGCATCAGGAGTAATTTTGCGTACGGAAGAATGATTTTAAATTGACAAATTGTCAGTTAATTGGTAACATGATTGTGAGCTGTAAACATCATAATCGGTGAGTGATTCATGGTCACGGTAAATGTTGGATTGTTTTTTTGATTTGTAAACTTTATGCGATTTTATAAAACAACGTAAATGTTGCAAAACTGTGTAAAGTTTCTAATAATATGTAATATTTATAGTGGTGTAAGTGGCAAAATAAGTATAGGCTCTCTGAAAAATCGTTTTCGGGAAAGGAAGTTTTATATGCAAATAGAATCAATAAAAGTTAAAAATTATCGTGTTTTCCGGGATATTGAGGTAAACCATATACCGAATATGGCCGTTTTTCTTGGTAGAAACGGAACTGGAAAGACCACTTTTTTTGATATATTCGGGTTTTTGCATGATGCTTTACAGTCGAATATCCGTGCGGCACTGGCAAAAAGGGGAGGATTTGATGAAGTTATTTCCAGGGGTCAGACCGGTAATATAGAGTTTAAAATAAAATTCAGACCCTCAAAGGACGAGCCTTTGATAACATACCAGATCGCTATATGTCTGGGCGAAGACAAAAAGCCTGTGATCAAAAAAGAAGAGATGCGTTTTAGACGGGGACAGACCGGTGCGCCATGGAAAATACTGTCTTTTGAGTTCGGAGAAGGTGTCGCTGCAGAAGGAGAGCTTGTAAAATACGAGGATGTACAGCTTGCAACAAGAAGTCCTCAAAAGCTGGATTCGCCGGATATTTTGGCTATAAAGGGCCTTGGACAGTTTAAAGAGTTCATAGCTGTATCACAGTTGAGAAAGCTCATTGAGGATTGGTATGTTTCGGACTTCCATATAGATGATGCAAGAGGTACGAAGGATGCAGGATACAGTGAGCGCATATCCACATCAGGTGATAATCTGGCACTGGTCACTAAGTATATGTACGATAATCACAGGAGTATATTCAATAAGGTGATGGAGGATATGAAAAAAAGAGTCCCGGGTGTTTCCGATGTTAAAGCGGAAGAGACAGTTGACGGTAGGATCATTTTAAGATTTCAGGACGGAAATTTCAAAGATCCGTTTTCATCGAGGTTCGTATCTGATGGAACGATAAAGATGTTCACATATCTTATACTTTTGAATGATCCCGAAAAACATGCGTTGCTTTGCGTTGAGGAACCTGAGAATCAATTATATCCCATACTTCTTGAAGAGCTTGCGGAAGAATTTCGCATGTATGCGTTGGATGGCGGACAGGTGTTTATTTCGACCCACTCTCCTGATTTTTTAAACGCCATAGAGATAGACGAACTGTTTTGTCTTTATAAGGACAAAGATGGATATACAGATATATATAGAGCAGGTGATAATCGTAGGATTATGGATCTTTACAATGCTGGAGATCAGCTGGGGCAGATATGGCGACAGGGGCTGCTGTTTGAAGAGGTGACAAAGTGAATTTGATTTTCATGGTTGAAGAGCGTTCGATGAAGATAGTATTGGATACGATATTGCCAAAGATACTTCCCGAAGACGTGGATTTTATCACCATTGCGCATAGCGGTAAAAGCGATCTGGAAAAGTCTGTACCGATAAAGCTGAAAGCCTGGAACCAGCCCGAATGTAAATTTGTTATAGTGAGGGATCAGGATACAGAAGACTGCATTGACGTAAAGAACCGACTTATTGATATGACAAAAGGCACAGGACGCGAGGTGCTCATCAGAATAGCATGCAGGGAGCTTGAAGCATGGTATTTTGGCGATTTAGAGGCAGTTTCAAAAGCATATGGCAGAGATCTTACATATTTGGCAAATAAGAAGAAGTACAGAAATCCGGATATGATCCATTATCCAAAGAAGGAGCTGAGAAAATTTGTGGACAAGCTCCAGCAGCTTGACGGTGCGCGCAGGATAAGCAAACATATGGACATAGAAAGAAACACCTCTGTGAGCTTCCAGCAACTTGTAGCGGGCATTAGAAAAATCATGCGTATGTAAATGTCTGTGAGGCGTTGCTTTTTATGATCAAGACGGAAAGAGGCCGCTTATGAACAACTGGCAGGATAGATTTGCGCCACATATACTGAAGCGCGGCGTAAATTATTATAAAAAAGGGAAGGTCGGGGAGCTGGCAAGGATCGACGGCGGCTATAGCGCTT
>CAWVKQ010000008.1:0-11458 GCA_963929955.1 Bacillota bacterium | reverse complement strand
CTATCTCCGCTCCGTTGTCATGAGCGAACCTCGCGCATACTCTGCCCATCCTGCCGCATCCGTACTGCACAACTCTGATTTTTCTGTTCATTTTTTCCCTTCTTCATTATATTATCCATGACAGACAAAAGT
The DNA here is from genome assembly GCA_963929955.1 of Bacillota bacterium. GTDB lineage: Bacteria > Bacillota > Clostridia > Peptostreptococcales > Anaerovoracaceae > Lentihominibacter. The sequence goes on along the minus strand of CAWVKQ010000008.1, from coordinate 11,326 downwards.
CAGGAATCAACTTCCTGACTTTCGCCCAAACAATATCATTAAAACAGTTTTGAAAAGAGTATTTCGTAAATCATACAAACTCTCTGAACTTCCTCAAAGTCTCATCTTCAACCAGATGTTTTTCGATTTTTCCAAACATCTCTATATAAATGGGATCGTTCAGATGGTCATCGAGATAGCGCTGATCCGACCATTTTTCCACAAACACCAGGGCATTCTCCCTTTCGGCGTCCTGATACACATCGTATGATATGCAGCCGGGTTGCTTTCTCGTATACTCAACAAGGTCTCTGTAGTAGGATTTTACCTCCTCCATCTTATCCTTTTCAACTATGTCATCGCAAATCAAAGTTATCATTAGTTTAACCTCCGATATTTACCTCAAATCCATATTGCTCAAGCTGTTTCTTTATATTATCCATGTGTTCGTCTGACGGCGCTTCCAGTTCCTTGAGGGAATAATTCTTCCCCAACGCATTATATTTGTTCATGCCGTAATTATGATAAGGAAGTATGTGTACGGTGTTTATGGTTCCGAGTTCTTTTATGAATCTCCCGAAATCCTCTATATCTTCGGCAGAATCATTTACAGAGGGAATGATCGGTATACGCGCTGTGGTTTCCACGATTTCGGATATACGGCTGATATTTTCAAGTATCTGCCTGTTGCTACCGCCTGTATATTTAATATGCTTTTCATCATTCATGCACTTGAGGTCAAAGAGAGCCAGATCCAAATGCTTTACAGTCTCTTCATAGTTTTCCCACGGAACGAATCCACATGTCTCTATGGCTGTTGACACTCCCTTCTCTTCTTTATAGTATCCGGCAAGTTCTGCCACTATATCCGGGTGACACATAGGCTCTCCGCCGGAAAATGTAACGCCTCCGCCTGAATTTCTATAAAACGGGATATCCTTATCCACTTCTTCCTTTATCTCTTCGATGCTCATCAGCTCTCCGGCCATACATCTTGATTCAGCGTAACACACTTCTACGCATTTGCCGCATTTCGTACATTTATCCCTGTCAAAGCTCATTTTTCCGGATCCATCAGCCGTGAAACAGCCCGATCCACATACTTCTATGCACCTGCCGCATCCTACGCACTTGTCCGGATATACAAGAAGTTCAGGTTCAAAATTCTGAGATTCAGGATTGGCGCACCATTCACATCTCAGAGGGCACCCCTTGAAAAAAACAATAGTCCTTATCCCGGGTCCGTCATGTATGCTAAACTTCTGTATGTCAAAAACCATTACCTTCTTATCCATACTTTACCTCTTGCCTCATTATCGAAATGATCAGCTTTGACTTTCGTTAAGTCTTACGTTAAGTATATAGTATACCATGTCATATCTAATGTCAACATTTTAACAGCAGTTCCATAAAATATTTTTTCAAAACTTTCTATACTTCTAAAGAACTTTTGTCTCCGGCAAAACAGTGCCTCCGTCTATGACTATTGCCGAGCCTGTCATAAATTCCGACTCTTCACTTGCAAGATAGGCCACAAGCCCTCCCAGATCCTTAGGCGTACCTATCCTGCCTATAGGAAGGCCGTTGGCATATGTTGCCAGCTCCGCTTCCGGATCATCAGGATTTGCCGCAGCAGCCATGCTCTCTACCATGGGAGTCCTTATGAATCCGGGGCAGATGATGTTCGATGTGATTCCTCTGTCCACAAACTCCATTGCCAGGCATTTTCCGAATCCTACAAGTGCCGCCTTGCTTGTGCCGTATCCGGCAGCTCCCGGGTCTGCTACGTATTCCCCTGTTACGGATGATACGGTAATGATACGCCCGTAATTGTTCTGCAGCATGTACGGTATAACGCTTCTCGTAACATTCCATGTACCCTTGATATTTACATCGAGCTGATAGTCCCTCTCCTCATCTGTCATTTCGAGGAAAGGCTTATAGCAGAGTACTCCCGCGTTATTCACAAGTATATCTATGCTGCCAAAGGCTTCGAATGTTTCTCTTACACACTTTTCCACACTGTCGTTATCCGAAACATCGCATGTAAATCCTATAACATCTTTGCCCTCAGCTCTCAGCCTGGCTACTATCTCCTGAGGAGAGTGACGATTCAGGATCGATACCTTCACACCATTACATGCAAGCGCTTCCACCATACCGAGTCCGTTTCCCTTTGCTCCTCCGGTAACAATAGCTGTTCCATGGTTAAAATTCACCGATTTCACATCCTTTCATAGGTTCATCATGTTTAAATTTCTATTTTTATTATATTTATTATTACATTTATTATATCTACAATATATATATTTGTCAAACGAATCATTATATTTCAAAATATTTTTTGTTTTATATTGCTTTTTATAATTATTATAATTATAATTATTACACTAATATATAAACAACTTTATTACTTATTACAAAAAACAACAATGAAAAAAAATATTCTGATAAATAATTCAACAATAGTTAAACAGACCAACGTAGATCTTGTCAGAAAATATATGCGACAGACTCACAGCATTACAAGAAACGAGCTGTCTCATATGACAGGGCTCAGCACTGCAACATGCAGGAACATATTAAAAGAAATGCTTCAGCAAAATGAAGTGTCTGAGTATCATCTGGATGAGTCCAGTGGCGGCAGGCCGGCTTACAGATATAAATATAATAAGAATTTCATTCAGGCCGCCTGTATAGGCGTATTTTACGATTCACATGTAAAAACCATATGGTATGCCGTAATAAATTCTTTTGGCGAATATATCACAGAAGGTTCAGCCGCATATGATACCATCGGCTATAAAGATATTTCCAACATTGTAGAACACATAGCCCAAAAATATCCGGCGGTTAATTCTCTAGTCATATCTATACCGGGCAAAAGTTGGAATGAAAGCATATATGTATGTGATATAAAGGAGTTGGAAGGCATACCTCTTGTAAAACAGCTTACTGATGATCACCGCCTCGCCCCGGTGCTGGAATCTGATATTGATATGATAGCATTTGGGTATTACAAATCCCATCCGGAGCTTGACGGAAAAGCTGTTTCTGCTATCATTTATCCCGAAGGAACTTATCCCGGCGCCGGCATCATAGTTGATGGCACGATACTGAGAGGAGATCATAACATGGCCGGCGAGGTTAGTTTTATTTCCGCAGACGATTCAACACGCCATAATAATCTGTTAAATACTTTAAAAAACAACGAACTTGAATCCTCTCTCCTTATGACTACTACAGCCATGATATCTGTAATAAACCCAAGTCGCATCATGTTTACAGGCAAATCGATGACGCCGAAGCTCGTAAACAGTATTTCCGACAAATGTGCGGATATAATCCCGCCTGTATTTCTTCCGGAATTTGAATACATACAGGACTGTTTCGGTTATTATAAAGCCGGTATCACTGCTATGGCTTTGCATAATACTACCACCGGGTTACGGCTGATTTCCGGCATATAAGCGCGCATGAGTCTGTTTCACTGGATTTTTTCAATATGATATGGTAAGATAATTTTTGATATATATTTAGTTTTAGCTCTTTACAGCGGGAATCTATCATGTCAAAAAAAAAGGTAATAATAAACAATTCTTCAATAGTAAAACAAACAAATGTCGAGCTTGTCAGGAAATGTATGCGACAGGTGCGCACAGCCACCAGGAACGAAATATCCGTCATGACCGGGCTCAGCATCGCCACCAGCGGTAATATCTTAAAGGAGATGCTCCGTCAGAACGAGGTCTCCGAGTACAGGCTCGAAGAACCTAACGGAGGCAGACCGGCCCACAGATACAGGTATAACGGGGATTTCATACAGGCTGCCTGCATAGGGATCTTCTACGACTCACAGGTAAGATCCATATGGTACACTGTTGTCAATTCATTCGGCGAAGTCCTGAAGGAAGACTCCACTGTATATGAAAACATCAGTTACGATACCATATCTTCTATCGCGGGCCGTATATCCGATGAGTATCCGGCTGTCAAATCAATAGTGGTATCCATTCCGGGAAAAAGCTGGAAAGATACTATATATATCTGCGATATAAAGGAGCTGGAAGGTATCTCCCTTGAAGAAAAGCTGCGGGAGGATCATAAGACCGATATCACGGTGGAATCTGAGATCGATCTTATAACACTGGGTTATTACAAGGCGCATCCGGAGTTTGAAGGAAAGACTCTCGTTACCATCCTTTATCCAAAGGACACATATCCGGGCGCAGGCACACTGATCGACGGTAAGCTCATGAGAGGCGATCAGCATATGGCAGGAGAAATAAGCTTCATATCAAGCGGAGCTACCAGAGAAAGCAATCTGGCCGATATGTTCAAAACAGGCGATCTGGAAACCTCTCTCATGATATCCACAACAGCCATGATCTCAATTATAAATCCAAGCCTTCTCATATTTACCGGAAGAGCCATGAGTTCGGATCTCATGGATAAAGTCAGAGAAAAATGCAGGGCTGTCATACCTGATATTTCCCTTCCCGAATTTGAATATGTCAAGGATAACTTCCAGTATTACAGAAACGGTATGATAACCCTTGCTCTTCACAACACCACAAGCGGATTGCAGCTCGTATCCAGCATATAGGAGTTCAGAATCAAAAATAATAAAATAAGACGCCGGCAGATCCTACGATCAAAATGCCGGCATCTTATTTTATTATGAGATGTTTATAATGGGCTTATTTAACGCTCTCCTTCTGAGCCTGCCATTCATCAACAGTAGCTCTCATATCGAGCTTCCTTCTCCAGTCCTTTTGCATAACGAGCCAGAGAACAAAGTACACGGCTGTTCCTATAAAGGAAGCAGGTATCATGGCTCCAAACAGATCGAAGAGGCCTTCGAATCTGATGGCGGCAGTCCACGGATTGTAGTGCCATACTCCGAAAGCGGTTCCGCAGATAAGACCTACCCATGCAGGTACGCTGAATCCATGCCAGTACCAGTATGCGCTCTTCTTCTTTTGCTCGCCCTTGGCATAGCAGTGTCTCAGGTTTATCCTCTTGTTGAGGAAGAAATCAAGAGCCCAGATGCATCCCGCAGGTCCTTCGAGGAGCCCGATAAAGCTTATAACCACTCCGAACTGATCGTAGAACACAGGGAAGATAATGGCTACGGCATATATTGTCTGGATGAGAACACAGTACTTCCACTTTAATTTAGGGAACATGGACTGCAGATTGCAGGACAGGAAGTAAGGGTTTACCATTACCGAGCTGAAGTTGGCAAAGGCCAGCATTACCAGCCATACTATAACATATCCTCCGCCTATGGCAGCCAGAGCCTCGACAGGATCCGACAGATCCACCATGCACGATGTGATCATCGGAGCGATGCAGCATATGGCCCATGCAACGCCGTTACCCAGTACAGAAGGTGTATATGATGCGTTTTCACTGAGCGCAGGCTTCGTGTAAGCGGAAAGCAGGAATATCCAGGAAACTCCGACACCGAGAGCAACCTCTACAGCTACCATATAGTTGTGTCTGGTTACAGGGATGTCTCCCGGGGATGTGTTGAAGCTTTCATACACTCCGTATTCTCTCAGAAGCACTATACATATAAACACAATAAGTATTATGATTATAGGTGTAGCGATCATGGATATCTTGTCTATTACAGTAGTACCATAGTATGTGATGAGAAGTCCTATAGCAAGCGCCGCAAATGACCAGAGCTGCCATGTGCCCAGTATCCCGGGAGCTCCTGCCGTATCAGCCACTGTGGCTGCGCTTCTTCCCAGCATGATCATAGGCATGCTGCCCCAGCCGTATGTGGCAGGGAATCCTATTCCCAGTATGAGAACGTATATACCTCTGTGTCCCCAAACCGAACGGCCTATTACAGAGGCATCCGTTCCCCATCTTGTATATATTACAGCCATGTATCCGTGGATACCGTATGCGACAACGCAGCCGAAGAAGGCGGCGCATATCCCGTATTTAACAGGCACGAGAACGCCTATGGAGCCTCCTGTTACAAAAGCCCAGGAAGCGATAGCTCCCGCTGTCAGTATTGCTACCATGGCATATTATCCCAGGTGATGCTCTCTCGGCACTATAGGCAGCTTACTCTGCTCCGGATCCAGTCTGCGGGAACCGGTAGGGAGCTTCAGATTGTATACTGTTTTCTTTCCCTTGAATTTTGTATTATCTTGCATAGTAATCTACTCCTACTAATAATAATTTCCAAATTTTTAATGATATCATTCAATGGTGACCCATGCCCATATATGAGCTATAACGCACAGAGCCATAATGATGTAGATAGGTATGTTCTGCTTATGAGTAACGAACGGTATGGCCTGCTTTTCAGCAAAAGGCCCGTACTCCTCAAGCTCCGCGATACGCTCTTCTATCTCAGCATCAAGAAATTCATCGATCGAGTCTGCGGTGACATCGTATACTACCGCTCCCTTTGTTTCGCTTTTCAAAACCTTTTTAACGCTCATTGCAATATTTCCTCCATTACAATTTTATTGCAGCAACTGTAACTTCAAATCTTCCCTCCTTTCCTTTCTTCTCTTTATTTTTCCAAATAAATTGCCCCCCCCCCGAGGCTGCTTCGGGGGACGAAGGGCAAATGCTTTGCCTGTTAATTTATCCTGTTTTGATTATTTATCAGTCAGTCCAGGCTGTCGGCAGCATCCTGTCTGCCGACCTTGGCGAACACTTCCGGCTTGTTCTTTCTTACATATAATGAATAGAAGAACGATCCCAGTATGTATACGACAACACCTACGAAGAATATCACCGTGACTATTCCCGTAGAGCCCAGAAGAGCTCCGAAGTTCGCTACTGCCAGATAAACGATCCAGGCAAGTCCCAGGATACCTATTATCGGAGCAACTATTGTCGTGAACTTCGAGAACTTGTACTGCGGGTTCTTACGGAAGTATGCAGGCACCGCTATGGCTGCCAGCAGTATTACCAGCAGTGTGAGGAACACGCCGCTGCCGCTGAAGAGCGGATACAGATAATCCGAAGGCTTGCCGCTTGCCGCGAATATTATGAGCATTCCCACCCAGAATACACCTACCGAAAGAGCCGCTACATAAGGTGAATGATGCTTTGCGTGTACTCTTCCGAACATTTTAGGTATAACTCCGTCCTGCCCGAGCGAAAACAGATATCTGGCTGCTACATTGTGTATTGACAGCATAGATGCGAATACGGAGAAGCATGCCAGTGCCGATACTATATCGTTCATTATCTGAGCCGTGAGAGATCCGAGGGCTGTCGCAAACATTGTAGCTGTCTCATTGTTTGCGACCTCCTGCACATTGTCAGCTCCGTAGAAGGTAACGAATGCCCAGGCAGTAACCGTGTACATAACGCCGATGCCTATTACAGCTATGAATGTGGCTCTCGGTATGGTCTTCTGAGGGTCTCTGCATTCCTCTCTGTATACTACAGTAGCCTCAAATCCCAGGAAGTTTCCGAATCCCAGAAGCAGAGCCACTCCGAATGTCCCGCTGGCAAAATCCGGCCATGTGAACATGCCGCCGCCTGAATTGGCAGGTGTGCCGTGAACAAAGGCCGCTACATCGAATATAACTATGATTATGACTTCAAGAAGCATTACCCAGAACATTACTTTGGCCGAAAGATCGATTCGTCTGTAGGCTAGGAATACTGATATGAGTACGCATGCTATAGCCAGCGCCCACCAAGGGATATGCGGTCCGCCAAGGGTGTTCTCGATCACCTGCTGCAGATATATGGCAAGCAGCGGAGGGGCGAACAGGCCGTTTACCATATAGCCTGCAACCGAGAGAAAAGCTCCCGTCATGCCCATGTTTTTTCCGAGACCGTCTGTTATGTATGAATAAAATCCTCCCGGCCTCTTCATCACGGTTCCCATCTTGGCGAATCCAACAGAGAAGAACAGAAGTATCACAAAGCTCATGATGTATACCCATGGGGCAGCTGACCCGGCATCCATCAGAACCGATGTGACGAACGCCGCTGCTACGCACAGAGGCCCCGAAAAGGCCAGTACGCTCATCACAAGCTGGAACACTCCCATATTACCCTGCAATCTGGGTTCTTTGTTTGTTTGAACAGTAGTATCGTTCATGCTATACCTCCCAACAAAATCGCAGCCACTTTCAATAACTATTTCTATAACTATTATTTTATGTCTTATCTTATCACATAAGTTTATAGTTTGTCAATCTCGTATCGAATAATAAATCATTTTTCCTACATGCTCATAAAAACAACGGCGCAGGCAGAAAAATCTCTGCCTGCGCCGCCGGAAGGATGCGTTTACCGCTTTTCTCGTATTTTTAATTTTCGTCTCTTATAATGCTTATTGTATCGTAAAGATCATTGGAGGCGTAAACGCCCTCCTTCTTTATGAGATCAGTAACATCCTGAGTCTCTGTCTCTCCCGGAAGTATGGCGTTGAGCTTGCCTCCCATGAATATGCGATACTTTTTGCCTCTCTTTTCGGCAAGTTTCATTATCTGTCTGGCATAATCGATGCTCTGACCTATATGCACGCTTATACCGATATCGGTGATCCCCTCCTCATCGGCAAGATCGAGCGCAACGGATGGATCTATATCGACTCCGCCGTTGACAGTCTCAGCTCCAAATGATGACAGTACCCCGTCAACGAGAAGAAGTCCGTAGGCGTGACCGTCTCCGGATACGACTACGACTCTCTTTCCCTTAAGAGCGTCTTCCTTCATGCCTCTGTTCTTTATATCAGCGATCACTTCCTCCTGCATCTTCAGAGTATCTCTTCCCAGAACGGTAGGATACTTAGGAGTATAAGCCGGATCCTCCGAATAATACGGGTGGAATGTCCCCTCGAACTTGCTCGGATTGAGCTTCTTCAGCGTCATGAACATTTCCAGCGGATCCTTTATATTTACCCCTGCAGCCTCGAGGATGTTCAGAGCGTTCTCAAAGAACTTCTTTCCTTCGACCATGAGGTAATCTCTTATCTTTTCAAGAGGCCTCCAGTCCATCATATCTTCCCAGTCTTCCGCTCTCTCCATTGCTCTCTGGCCTGCGGAGAATATATTAAGGAGCTCCTCTATTGTAGGTGTGGTTATCTTTTCAGTGATAGCCACAGGATTTATGGTGAGCTGGAGCTTATAATGAAGATCAGCCAGAGCTTCAAGGAGCATCTCCTGTACAGAAGGGCCGTAATTGGCGTCTATATCGTGATCCCACTGCATCGTGGTCGATCCGTTTATATAGGAAAGAGCAGGCTGCTCATCTGTGCTGAGAAGCTCATGGATGGCAAGTCCAACCGCCAGCCTGTTCTTTCCTTCCGAAAGGAGTCCTCCCCAGGAGACCTGGTATCTGGCTCCGCAGAGCTCATGGACTATATAATGCTCAAGAAGAGCATATCCTACATACGTCACGCAGTCCATGGCATATCCCGGGAATCCGTCGTCAAGGTATGTGTCGCATATTATGAAATCATCCTTCTTCGACTTTACGATACCTATGGATTTGACCATGTCTATCATATGCTGCCTGTCGTCTGTGAATCCCGGCTGGCTCCATATGAACTGAGATATGAGCCCTACCCTGGCGCTTCCGGCTCTTACTGCGTTAATAGTGGTTTCAAGGGAATTAGGGCACGAAAGATGCTGATCCTCAAAAAGTATCTGAAGAGGTACGCCTGCCTGATGATCCAGCCAGTCCTGAGGCTTTTCTATAACATAGCTTGTAGGCTTTGGCGCGTTCTTTCTGTATTCCTCAGGCAGGGTTATAAGGAAGCTCGGTATTACCTGAACAGTCTGTATGGAAAGTCCGGTGCGCTGAGCATATTCGTATGTTTCCTTTATGGCTGCTATCTGCTCTTCCAGATTACCCAGCCCCAGGAGTATCTCCCATGTGTTTTTTCCCTTTTCGGCATAATCCTTCTTATACGCGGCATATGTCTCATATCCGCTTTCTTCAAGGAAAAGGCTTTTCTTCATCTCAATACCTCTTCCTATTTCCTCGCCTTCTTTAAGCACCTGATATCCGTCAGGCAGCTTGTCGAGATTTTCTCTTATTGATTTTACATACTCTACTGATAACTTATTCATTTTTCTACCTCTGCTAAACAGAGGCTGCCGCGCCGTTTTTCTCTTTTCCGGTACGGCAGCCCCACTTTCAATGCTGCTTAGATATAAGTTTATTTGCAATAAGTATGAAGTTCACCGGCTCTGTATTTAAGAACAGGCATCCTGCTTGTAGTCACGAATCCCGCCGGAGCGTTTATAACGTCCGGTATCCTGTTGACAATGGTCCCGCATGTGAGCTCTACCGTTGCAGGCTTGTTCACCACCATATGAGTGTCCGGCACGCCGATGGTCTCTGAAATATTTATATCCTCGTCATCAGGTCCGTATACCTTACCAATGCATTCCGTTTCAATAGTGATGCCTTCTTCAGTCTCAGTAATGCAGACAGCGCTCATGCCTATGGCCTTGCCGGCCGGGATCACTTCTCCCATGGTCTTTGACTCCAGATCAACATCTGTCACCTGAGGAACACACTTCTGTGTCTGGCTCTTGACCGTAAGCCCCAGATAATCGCAGGCCCATCCATTGGTGTTCCATACGTACGAAGGAAGGAATTCGCCTTTTTCTATGAGCTTGTTTCTCTCTTCATCGGAAATATTGTCCGCTGCCGCGATCTCCTTTTCGAATTCCTCAACAGTAAGCCCAACGCCATGCCCCTTTGCCAGGGCTATGCCGTAGTCATCCACATTGTACTGGGCTGAAGCCTTTATTTTCTCCACCTTGTGCACGTTGCCTCCGAAGATGGCGAACATACCGCCGTACTGTGACTCATTGGCTCCCGTGCCTGTAATGGTGCAGTTGTTTTCCTTTGCCAGTCTGTCTATCTCCTCTGTAATAGCGGGAGCTGAATTCCACGGATATATGGCCTCCTCGCATGTGGATATGGCATTAACGCCGTTCTTCGCACACGCGAGCATTATGTCCTTTACATCTTTCATCATGCTCTGTGTAGTGATTATACAGATGTCAGGCTTAAGCTCACCAAGTATCCTGTCAGCATCCGCCGCGGAAGATATTACCACGCCTGTCTTCTCTTTTCCGATAACTTCACCGAAGTCCTTGCCTGTTATTGATGGATTCATATCAAAGGCCGCAACCATTTCAGCGCCCTTTTCCATTGCATACTGAGCAGTATGCCTTCCCATTCTTCCACAGCCGAACTGTGCAAAAGTTATTTTGTCTTTCATCTTACCCTCCCATTATAAATCTATCAATTTATGGCTTTAATCATACTTCGATGATTAGAACCACTTATTGCCGTGACCCGGTATATACTTAAGGCTGTTTTTGCC
>CAWVKQ010000007.1:0-6482 GCA_963929955.1 Bacillota bacterium | reverse complement strand
GCCCGGATCCACCCTCTCAGGTGAAAATCCCAGATAAAAATCCTCTCCGCATTTGAGGCCGGAGGATTCCAGGATCGGCTTGAGCAGCTCCTCAGTAGTCCCGGGATATGTTGTGGACTCGAGGACTACCATCGTTCCCTTTGTCATATGCTTTGCTATCTCCTCCGCAGAAGACTTCACATAGCTTATATCCGGCTGCTGATGACTGTCAAGAGGCGTAGGGACGCATATGGCTATGAAGTCAACGTCTTTTACGAAACTGAAATCGCTTGTTGCCCTGAGCATTCCTTTCTCAACCAGCATCTTGAGATCGTCATCAACCACATCGCCTATATAATTTGTTCCGCTGTTTACAAGCTCCACCTTCTGTTTCTGCACATCAAAACCTATTGTTTTGAACCCGGCCTTTGCCTTTTCCACAGCAAGCGGAAGGCCTACATATCCGAGGCCTACTACGCCAACCGTAACTTCTCTGTTTTTTATTTTGTTTATCAATTGCTTTTTCATTCCCTGCTCCTCCCGGATCAAATATATTTATCAATACTTTCAAGTATCTTCGTCGCCGCATTGCCGTCTCCAAAGGCGTTGTTTTTATTTATGATCTGCTCTTTTGACAGTTTTTTCAAAATATCCTCTTTATCCGCCCCTGCCAGTTGGTTTCTGTTATCTACCATTGTCTCAGGCCATACAACATAATCGAATATGGTGACACATTGTTTTTCTGCAAAAAAGGCTTCTCTCTGCAATCCGCCTGAATCCGTCACTATCTTTTCGCTGTGGTTCACAAGATAGACTGACATCAGGTACCCTACCGGTTCGCAGGCTAATATGTTTTTATATTCTCTTTCCTTTATGAGCTTATGCACCCTTGCTTTATTTCTCGGATGCACAGGATATACGCACTTATGATCCAGCTCTTCCATAGCATCGAGGATCTCCGAAAGCGCATCGTCAGTTCCTGTATTTTCCTCTCTGTGACATGTCATGTAATAAAATCTCTCCGGTAATTCCAGCTCTTCTCCGTCAAGTCCTGTCAGTATTTCAGGGGCCTTGCCCGATACCTTTTCACTGTAATACATGAAAGCGTCATACATCGGATCCCCGACAACATAAGAATTCTCTCCGATTCCTTCTCTTTCCAGAAACATTAATGCCGATTCGGTGCAGCACAGCTTTAACGATGAAACATGATCTGTTACGATCCTGTTGACCTCCTCGGGGTTCGTAAGAGTCCCCAGTCTGTTCCCGGCCTCCACATGTATGACCGGGACATGCTGTTTTACCGCTGACAAGGCTCCTGCCATAGTAGAATTAGTATCTCCGTATAAGAGTACGGCATCCGGCTTTTCTTTCAGAATAACATCCTCAAGCGCGATAAGCATCTCACCTGTCATCTTTCCGTGAGTTCCTCCCGAAATACCAAGGTTATAATCGGGATTCGGTATATCAAGCTCATTGAAAAACACATCCGACATATTATAATCGTAATGCTGCCCCGTATGGACAAGTATTTCTTCGTGTTTCCTTCGCAGCGTCCTTGAAACGACCGCTGCTTTTATAAACTGAGGTCTGGCACCTACAACAGTTAATACCTTCATTTTTCCTCCTCGCCAAATCATCTCATAACGTTTTCAAATGCTTTAGCCAGACTGTGATAGTTAAATATATCTTTTGCCGCCCTGCGTCCGCTGTCACCCATTTTCTTACGCTGAAGGTCATCTAAAGACATAATATCCTGTATGCCTTTTCTCAACGCGCTGAGATCCTGTCCATCCACTGATACCCCGCAACCGTAATCTTTCACATAATTATTAGGCGCATCCACCATATAAAGGACAGGCTTACCTCCCATCATTGAATCAAAGAGCTTATTCATGGATATCCCGAACCTGAATATCTTCTGGCTTTTAGCGCCTACGAATGATGCATCGACGTAGTTGAAAAGATCCGGTATAGCGCTCTTAGGTATTGGTTCGAAAAATGCAAAGATATCTTCATTGCCTTTCGTCATTTTCATCAGCTCGTCTCTATCCATACCTGATCCGATAAACGTAACAGCCAGGTCATCTCTTTTCATACTGATCACAGTCTCTATAAGTATGTCAAGATTATACGTTTTATTTATGCTGCCGAAAAAGCATATATTAAACTTTCCTTTCTTCGTATTTCTGCGGAAATGATCTGCCAGCTCTTTCGGTATTTTATTTTCGTTGTTTTCCCATTCTTCAAGCAGGATGCCATTGGATATGTGAACAAATTTTTCCGGTGACATTCCATGCTCGATAAAGTACTGCTTTGCCGCCGGAAGCAGCGAAACCACAATGTCCGCATTTTGGCAAAATGAATCTTCTCCCATCTGCATCACCCTTATAAAAGGATTTCCCGGCGACATGCCGCCTATTTCTATGGGGCTTATAGGCCACATATCATGAACTTCATGTATCAGTCTGATCTTCTTTTTTGATTTTTTCCGTATTCTCTGCCCCGCGTATGTGTCTATTGGATATGTCGACGATGTTATGACCACATCGGGGTCAAGTTTTCTGACTATCTTTCCTGCATGTATCCAGAGTTTTGATACGAACCGCGCCATGGTAATCGCCCGCTTTACTCCGTTACCCTCGTATACTCCTGTCCTTATCCAGTGATAATGTATGCCGTCTACAACGCTCTCCTGAAAGTCCTTTCTGACTTCGGGATTTATCCTCCTCAGGTGAGAATAGTCTCCCGCTATTATGTCCACCCGATGACCCATTTTTATCCACTCTCTCGCAAAATAATAGGGTCTGAACTCCATTCCCATTTCAGGAGATCCCGCGTAATGGTTTATGAGCAGTATATTCATTAAAACCTTTTCTCCTCACTTTATCACACTGACAAATGTTTTGAACATAAGTCCTATATCCTTAAAAAATCCGAAATCCTTTATATATTCCAGATTATATTTCATCTTCTCGGGAAGCACATTCTCCATATATGCCTCATCCACTGTTTTTCCTTTTGCCGTAAATATGTCTATGATCTCATCCTCGTCTTTAAAGCATATACTGGCAGGCGAAGTTATTCCCGCAGGAAGCAGGAGAGTCGCCAGCATCTCATCCGTATACCTGTCCACGTATTTCCTGACCTCAGGGCGCGTCCCCACAAATGTCATATCTCCTTTCAGGACATTGAACAGCTGCGGCAGCTCATCCAGTCTGCATTTTCTTATCCTTGATCCTACTTTTGTTATACGGCTGTCATTTCCCGCAGTCACCGCAGGACCCATCAGATCCGCGTTGTTTACCATTGTTCTGAATTTGAATATCCTGAAATCACGATTTCCCGTCGTGACCCTTATCTGTCTGAAAAACACGGGGCCTCTTGAATCGATCTTTATTGCTGCGGCGAGAATGAGTATCAGCCACGAAAGCAGTATTATCATTATAAGCGATACGGCTATGTCAAATCCCCGCTTCAGTGCAAGGCCCGCTCTTTTTTTATCCAGTATATCGTAATACTTCCTGACCTCCCTGTTCTTCATCTCTTCGGGAAGCCTTTCCCACTGCATTATCATCATCAGAATTCTTTCAGTACGGACTCCACTCCGGTTATTATATAATCCACCTGTTCGTCGGACAGTCTGCTGTAGAGCGGCAGAGTGATCTCGTTTCTGTAAAAATCATAGGCGTTGGGATAGTCATTTATATCGAACCCGAGAGCCTTATAAGCTGTAAACATAGGAAGCGGCTTATAATGTACGTTTGCGGATATGCCCATTTCCGCCAGCCTTATTATAATATCGTTCCTTTCACTTTCCGATATACCGTTTATCCTTATGAAATACAGATGGCCGCTTGACACGCTGTTTTTCCCTTCATGCTCAAGTACTCTGACATCGTATTTTTTAAAGGCCTCATCGTACCTCTTTATTATATCGTGACGCCTTTTAAGCATGCTGTCATATCTTTTGAGCTGTTCTATCCCCATACCGGCCTGTATATCTGTCATGTTGCATTTATAGGCAGGAGACACTATGTCATATTCCCATGACCCTGCCTTCGTCTTATTGAGAGCATCCTTTGTCTGCCCGTGAAGGGAAAGATCCATATACCTCTTATATATGCTGTCATCATCCATGCCTTCTGCGGTTTTCCATGTTACAGCGCCGCCCTCGGCAGTAGTGAGGTTCTTTACCGCATGAAATGAAAAACATGTAAAGTCAGCAAAGGCTCCCGATCTCTTCCCGCCCCTGACAGCGCCGAATCCGTGCGCCGAGTCTGCCAGTATGACCGGCCTTTGGAATCTCTTCTGCAGATCATTCTTTTCATCAGGCCTGTATCTACCGCTGACTCTTTCCAGTGTCTCTGCCAGTCTGTCATAATCACACAATATCCCGGCCAGATCCACCGGGATAACTGCCTTTGTCTTTTCCGTCACAGCTTTTTCCAGAAGATCATAATCCATCTCCGGCCTGTCTTTCTGTATATCTGTCATCACAGGTCTTGCCCCTACATGGCATACAACGCTGCACGTAGCCGTATAGGTATATGCCGGGAGTATCACTTCATCCCCGGGGCCTATCCCCAGAAGCCTGAGTGTCATCTCCATGGCAGCGGTATCCGAACTGAGACATACGGCCTTTGGGTTTCCCGTATATTCAGCTATCATCCGCTCAAATTCCTTTGTTTTCGGTCCTGTGGTTATCCAGCCTGACTTCAGTGTATCCACCACTGAATCTATTTCATTCTGCGTGATATCAGGCGGGGAAAAAGGTATTTCCATAGTCTTTTTCATTATTTTTCTTCCTTACGCTACTGAGGCCTGTAAGTGTCGCAGACCTTCTGTATTTCCTTTTTTATCTGGCTGCTGTTTTTATCAGCTACATATATAAGATGGTCGAGCTGCCTTAAAAAACGCTTACCATCTATATCTAAAGGATGCCCTATAAAAATCAGATCGTTTGACGTGCTCTTGAGTCCCTCCTCAGCCATGAGAAGCTCCTCGTACAGCTTTTCTCCCGGTCTCAGCCCCACTATATCTATCTTTATATCCTTCTCAGGGACATATCCCTTCATCCTTATCAGGTTGACCGCAAGATCATATATTTTGACAGGCTTTCCCATGTCCAGAACGAATATCTCCCCGCCCTTTGCCATTAGTCCTGCCTTAAGCACCAGAGATACCGCTTCGCTCACTGTCATGAAAAACCTGGTGATCTCTCTGTGCGTGAGAGTTACCGGTCCTCCCGCCTCTATCTGCTTGAGGAAAAGCGGTATGACAGATCCGTTGCTGCCGAGGACGTTTCCGAACCTTACCGCTACGAATTCCGTCTCTGACATCCTGTTATACGTCTGTATGATCATCTCGCATATGCGCTTTGTGGCTCCCATTACATTTGTCGGCCTTACTGCTTTATCGGTCGATATGAGCACGAACCTCCTCACACCATACTTATCCGAAAGCTTTGCCATATTTAAAGTGCCTCTGCAGTTATTCTTGACAGCTTCGTTAGGGGAATATTCCATAAGAGGCACATGCTTATGAGCGGCAGCGTGATATACCGCGTAAGGCCGGTACTCCCTGAATATATTTTCCATCCTGTCATAATCCCTCACTGAGGCTATGAGGACCTTCACATCCGCCTCGGGATAATAACGCCTGAGCTCCATCTGAAGCTCATAAGCCCCGTTTTCGTATATATCCACAATAAGCAGCTGCTTTGGATCATTGGCAACTATCTGTCTGCAAAGCTCCGATCCTATCGTTCCGCCTCCTCCTGTGACCATTATTGTCCTGTCCTCTACAAAATCAGCCAGCTCGCTGTTCCTGATAACCACGGCATCTCTTCCGAGAAGATCCTCATAATTGACCTCCCTAACAGTCTGACTGAGAGAAGATGTAAGGCTTGAGGCAATGGCAGGGAGTCTTTTCAGCCGCGCTCCTGTTTCCTGACATATAGTCAGTATATCTCTCACCGTTGTAGGAGGAGCCGAGGGTATGGCCAGTATTATCTCATCCACCTTGTATTTTACCGCCATAGCTGGAATATCGTCTCTGTTTCCCACTATAGGTATATTGTGTATATATTTGCCTTTTTTTGCAGGATTGTCATCTATTATACATACTATCCTGGAATCTCCCGGCCCATACTGCAGCTCCTTTATGAGAAGCGATGCAGCTGAGCCTGCTCCTACCACCATGACATTTCGCTTATCGCCCGTTTTCTCATACTTCCTTCGCAGCTGCCTCCACAGCCTTATGGATAATCTTGAGCATGCCAGCAGCAGGAAGAGGAATATCCAGTTGAACACATAAAAACTGCGCGGCATGGCGATGCTCATAAGGAGCCTGTACACCACATACAGCGCTTCGATCACAAGTGAGGCCTTGAACACGGATATCATCTCATCTATTCCCGCATAGGTCCACACCCTGTTATATAATTTAAATACTGCCATAACAGCCACAGTTATGATAATGTCCGCCGGAAGGCACTTTAT
>CAWVKQ010000006.1:0-36551 GCA_963929955.1 Bacillota bacterium | reverse complement strand
AGCGATGGCGTAATCTTTCTGTTTGGTATATAATAAGGAAAAGATATTATAGTTGACATGTTCCCATTTACGGACAGGCTTGAAGCGAAGGAAAAATCCAGTTGATATGTTCTTATGCACCTATGTGGATATGTTTACGCAAACAGGCGAACTATCTGACATCAAAATGAATGTATCGAGACATGTGGAGATGGTAGTACTTTTGTCCCACAAATCCCCGGATAGTGTTATCAATGTAAACGTAGAATTTGGAGAAGGCGATGATAAGATATCCTTGGATGCGATTGCAGAACGGGCGAAGAAATATCAGCCGAAACCGAAAATCACATATAAGATGATACAGGAATATGTAGAGTAGAAGTATGGATTTAAGGTACATACTTCTTATATTGCAGAAGTGAAAAGGTCTCTTGGACTGACAATGTATGATGTGCCTTATGCGACAGGGGAGTTGAAACAGCCGAGGAAACGTCGCCGAAAGAAAAGGCAGAAGCGATCGCGGAGGCACTTAAGTATTTTGAGGTAATCTAATGGATGAAAATATTTACCGGATTGCAGAGCAAATAGTCCAATTACATCAGAAAGCCTATGAGGTTTATTTGCCGTTGGTCGAAGATGTGTGCAGCAGAACTGTGTCGGAAGATGAATTATCGCATTTGTTGGATTATTTACTGGACTTTGCATGTGATGAAAAAATGTTGGGATTGTATAAAAGGGTATGTAGAAAGTATTTGAATGTATATCCCGGTTGTATTAGGGATTATATTGAAGCATATCGGGAAATGTGGGAAGATGAAGATAGTTACTCAGCAGATTTTTCTTAAAGGGAAAAGGAGACAGTGTTTCATGGTGTTATAGTTTGTTTATGGGAGGTACAATGGGGAAGATAATTAAAGAAACAATTCATGCAAATGGAATTGATATTGGAATTTATACCCAGGATTTTGAAAATGAATTTATTTCCTTGACTGATATTGCCCGATATAAGAGCGATGACCCGACAGCAGTTATTCAAAACTGGATGAGAAACCGAGATGTAATAGAATTTTTGGGTTTATGGGAAAGGCTGCATAATCCAGATTTTAAACCCCTCGAATTCGAGGGGTTTAAAAAGCAGGCTGGAGCGAATGCTTTTACAATGTCACCAAAGAAGTGGATAGAAGCCACGAATGCCATTGGCATTGTTTCAAAAGCGGGACGTTATGGCGGGACATATGCTCATAGTGATATTGCCATGTCTTTTGCAACATGGATCTCTCCAGAGTTCCAGTTATATATTATGAAAGACTACAGGCGTTTAAAGACAGACGAAAACAGTCGGTTATCTTTGAATTGGAATTTGAACAGAGAGATTTCCAAGTTGAATTACAGGATACATACGGATGCGATTAAAGAAAATCTGATTCCTCCGGAATTGACGCCTGCACAGGTGGCGTATACCTATGCAAATGAAGCAGATATGCTGAATGTTGTTTTATTTGGGAAGACGGCGAAGCAATGGAAAGATGAAAATCCGACTGTTAAAGGGAATATGAGGGATGTAGCGACATTGAATCAATTGTTGGTACTGGCAAATTTGGAAAGTTACAATGCCGTTTTAATTAACCAAGGTAAGAATCAGAAAGAGAGGATGGAATTGCTTCGTCAGTTAGCGGTGCAACAGTTACAGACGTTGGAAAAGGTGGGACCAAAAAATTTGCCGAAATGGGATAGTGATGCACAGCAGAATGGATTGGAAGTTTGAAAATACCGGAAAGTTATATATTAGATATGGATAGAGGAGAAGAATAAAAATGATAAAAAAATCAAGAGTTTTTGTTATCACACCATTTGATGAAGATTATTTAGCATTATATGACGAATTGAAAAAAAGTTTTGAAGAAAAATTCGACATTTCAAATGCAGGAGATTTAGATAACCAACAAAACATACTTCAGGATATAGTAGAGGGGATTTATCAAGCAGATGTAATTATTGCTGATTTGACAGGATTAAATCCCAATGTTTTTTATGAATTAGGATTAGCTCATGCCATGAACAAAAAAGTAATTATTATTACGCAGGATCTTGCTGAATTACCATTTGATATAAAATCGTATTGTGCAAACGAATATAGTTTACAATTTAATAAATTGCCCAAATTAGTAGAAGAATTGAAAAAGTTATTATTTGGTGCAATTGATGGCAGTGTAAAATATGGGAATCCGGTTTCCGATTATATACCTGATTTTTATAAAAGTGGAGAGATAGTAACAGATCACAGCGAGTTGAAGACGAACGTTGAAGAAAATATTGCAGATATTGATGGTGTAAGTGAAGAGGATGGAGAAAAGGGGTTCCTTGATCTTATAGCAGATATCGAAGAGAATTCACAAAAAATGACAGAGGAAATTACTGCTATGGGCAATGAGATGAATGAAATGAATTTATCTATTGATGGGGCTTCAAATGAAATTCAACGTGTTAAAGATAAAAATGGTAATGTAAATGCAAGTTTTGTTAGAAATATTTGTAGCAAACTTTCAGATTCTGTAGATATATTTGCGGGGAAATTAAAAAATCATGTTAGTGAAGTTACAAGATGCTGGGGCATAGTTGAAAATAGTTATCTCTCGTTGTTAGATAATCAATATGCGCAAAAACAGGATAATCTTGAAGAATTAAAAAAATCAATGAATGCATTAGGTGGTATGCAAAATGCAATATATGATTCCGATGAAAAAATTGAAAAACTTATTGATGCTTTGCGTGGAAGTATGGGAATGGAAAGAAGATTAAATAGAGCGATTTCTATGCTTGTATCTGAACTAGAAGAGTATTTATTAATGACAGAAACAATTGCTTCTTCTATAGATAGGATAATATCTAAGGGAGAAGTGGTTATAGGGGCAATGGAAGAAATGTGATAAATAAGGCGTTTGGTGAATTTTTTGAAGGAATAGTTTGCATCAGTACTTATGAAAATAGACTTTTTGCATCGGAGTGTTTTCTATTATGTATACGATAATATAATTTGTGGGAATCTGGTATTACCGTTGAGACGGTAGCGCTGCTTTCCCGTAAAAAATGACAGGACAACCTGTGAGATGAACTTCGCGGCGGGCAAACTGGGTCGAATTAATTCCCAAGTAGTTGATATCACTGGTCAACAGGGAACGGTATTGGAAATACCTTGTTTTGACTTGCTGTAAAAAGGAGAAAAATAATGGATAACTTAAGAGATTATCAACGGGAGGCTGCTAAGGCAATATATGATTTTTTCAAGTCCAACGAGAAGAAAGCAAAAATATATTTATCAACAGGGTTAGGAAGAACAGCGATAATAGTCTCATCCATACAGTTAATACTGCAAAACAGGAATGCATCAGTAGCAATACTGTACCCTAATCGCTTATTGTGCGAGCAGTTGCAAGCTGAGTTTATGAATTCATTTGTAAATGATGCAATAGTATTGCACTTACATGAATATAAAGGGCAGGAAATACTGATAACTACATATCAAGATGTTATAAAAACAAAATTTGATTTAAGTGTATTCGATATAATAATTTGCAATGATGTACAATTTTTGAAAACAAACAGTTATATTTCCTTATCAGAAGAAAGCCGGACAAAGTTCTTGGGGATCATGAATAATAAGGAATCTTCTGAAGGATGGTTTAGTTATGCAAAATGTTTGTTTTCTTATACTGTGACAGATGCCGTGGAGGATGGATATATTGGTTATTTTTCAGAAAGAAACGATATTCGAAAATTTTTTGTTTCGTTATTGGAAAAATATGAATTCAAAAACATTTCTCCGGAAGCAAAGTTTGAAAATATAAATAGCAATAATTATAGAATAAGTATAGCTGCAAAAAAGGGAATGAGTGATGTTGTGGTCGAGGTAAAGCTATACAGGAATTTATATGTTTCACAAACAATTATCAGCAACGCACTAAGCCAGATCTTGAACTTAAAGGAATTATTTTTACAGTATAGAAAAAAAGAGGAGTTCAAGCCTATATTTATATTAGTTTTGTTTTGTGAGGTTGATGATGAATTACAGGAAGAATATTATAATAAAGAAAATATTGTGATATGGGATATCAATAACCTATTGTATATGTGTGATGGGGACAAAGAGCTTTCAAATTTGCTGGTTAAATGCATGCCATATCCACTGATGGATTTGAAACGTCAAAAGCCGCTATACTTGAAGGGTATTGAGAGAAAAGTATCGGATATCAGTCCCTCAGCAGAAGAATCCTATATTTATAGATTGCAAAAATGCAAACCGGGAAAAGAAGGTCAATCCGATAAAGAATACGAACGGATCTGTACGAATATAATAAAATTCTTGTTTGGGGCAGAGTTTTATAAAGCATCTGAACAACATAAAACAGAGGATGAAATGTTCCGCATGGATTTACTGTGTTCGTTGAAAGGTACCACAGAATTTTGGCGCTTTCTAATGAGTTTTTATCATACAAAATTTGTGGTTTTTGAATATAAAAATTATAGGGAGCCCATATCTCAAAATTTAATCTATATCACAGAAAAATATTTATTTCCAGTAGCATTAAGAAATGTAGCATTTATTGTTTCCAGAAAGGGATTTGACCTGAATGCCCAAAAGGCAGCATTGGGATGCTTGAGAGAGAGCGGTAAATTAATTATTAGTATTGATGAAGATGATTTGATAAAAATGATAGCATTAAAAGAAAGGGGTGAAGAACCATCGGATTATCTTTTGGATAAGGTTGAAGATATGTTAATGTCAGTAAGCAAATGAGAGGATATGTGAAGGGTGAAAACGCCGGTGAATTAAACAATATATAATTGACAGCGCATATCTGTTTATATATAATTTACTGTATGAAAAACTGAACATTCGGATGAAGGATCCAGGAGAGATCGCGCGGCGCGGCGCCGAAGGGGCAAAAGGCTACTTGAAACTCTCAGGCAAAAGGTACTGGATCCGGACGAAGCTCTGGATAGTATTTACGGTAATAGACAGGGAATATTCGGCTCTTTGAGGGCCTGATATTTCCTGTTTTTTTTCAGCGGATATCGATGAAGTGAAAGATCAGGAGGAAGGTTATGGAATTGAAAACACCCCTTTATGAAGCTCATCTGAAGGCCGGAGGCAAGATGGTGCCCTTCGCAGGATATATGCTGCCTGTGCAGTACGCAGCAGGGGTCATAAAGGAGCACAGGGCTGTCCGCGAGGCTGCCGGAATGTTCGATGTTTCACACATGGGAGAGATCGTGTGCGAAGGAGAAAAAGCTCTTGAAGATCTGCAGATGCTCCTTACTAACGATTTCAGCAATATGACGGACGGCCAGGCAAGATACAGCCCTATGTGCAATGAACACGGCGGCACGGTGGATGATCTCATCGTCTATAAGGAAAGGGACGGAAGATATCTCATAGTGGTAAACGCAGCCAACAGGGAAAAGGATCACAGATGGATGAAGGAGCACGCTTCGGGAGCCGTGTTTACCGATGTTTCCGATGAATTTGCCCAGATAGCCCTTCAGGGACCGCAGGCCATGTCGATACTGGCAAAGATAGCCGGAGAAGAGAGCATTCCGAAGAAATATTATCATGGAGTGTTCGGCGCGGAGGCGGCAGGGATACCGTGCATGATCTCAAGAACGGGTTATACCGGAGAGGAAGGCGTGGAGATATATCTGGCTGCGGACAAAGCCGTGGAAATGTGGGAAACGATACTGGAAAACGGAAAGGACGAGGGACTCATACCGTGCGGACTCGGCGCAAGGGATACTCTCAGGATGGAAGCAGCCATGCCGCTTTACGGTCATGAGATGGATGAAGACATAACGCCCCTTGAGACAGGACTGGGATTCGCGGTCAAAATGAACAAGGACGATTTTATCGGTAAGAAAGCGCTTGAAAAAAAAGGCGATCCTCGTATAAAAAGAGTAGGCCTCAGAGTGACGGGAAGAGGTATAATAAGAGAAGGACAGGATGTATACAGGGACGGAAAAGTCATAGGAAAGACCACATCGGGGACGCACTGTCCTTATCTGGGATACCCGGCGGCAATGGCTCTCATAGAAAAGGACGCCGCAAAAACAGGCGATAAGGTTGAAGCTGATGTGAGAGGGAGAATGGTAGAGGCAGAGATAGTGCCGCTTCCTTTTTACAGCAGAAAAAAGTGACCGGAAAACCGGCAGCAGTAAAGTAACAAAAGGATCTGAAAGGAGAAAACCATGGAACTGAGAAATGAACTGAAGTACAGCAAATCCCACGAATGGGTGAAGGAAGAGGGCGAAACAGTGATAATAGGCCTTACGGATTACGCGCAGTCAGAGCTGGGCGACCTGGTATTCGTAAACCTTCCACAGGAAGGAGACGAGATCACAAAAGGTGAGGCTTTCGCGGATGTTGAGTCCGTAAAGGCGGTATCAGATGTCTACAGCCCGGTGACCGGAGTCATCAGCGAGATAAACGAAGAACTGATGGATGCTCCCGAAACCATAAACGAAGTCCCTTACGATGCGTGGTTCGTAAAGATATCCGATGTGACGGAGACTGAAGATCTCATGTCTGCCGAAGAGTATGAAGAGTTCGTTAAAAACGAGGAAGAATAGATAAAAGGGGGATATTTTACAGATGGGGAGATATACGCCCAACGGGGAAAAAGAACGCGTGGAAATGCTTGAGGCCATTGGCGCGGCATGTGCGGACGACCTTTTTTCCGATATTCCGGAAAATGTGAAAGCAGGCGAGCTCAAAGGCGTGCCTGAAGGGGCTTCGGAGCTTGAAGTCATAAGAGCTATGAAGAAAACAGCAGACAAAAACACTGTTTTTCCGACTGTTTTCAGAGGCGCCGGCGCATATCGCCATTATATACCGGCAATGGTGAAAAGCGTTATATCCAAGGAAAATTTTCAGACTGCATATACTCCGTACCAGGCGGAGATAAGCCAGGGTATACTTCAGTCCATATTCGAATATCAGACCATGATATGCGATATAACGGGAATGGACGTATCAAACGCTTCGGTATATGACGGCGCTTCCGCGGCTGCGGAGGCTGTCGCCATGTGCAGGGAGAGAAAGAGAAGCAGGGCTATGATCTCAGCGGCGGCCAATCCGTACGCGATCGAGGCCATAAAGACATATTGCTTCGGAAACGGCATGGAGATCGAGATGATTCCGGAAAAGGACGGGATAACGGATACGGAATATATCAGAGAGCACGCAGATGATGAGACAGCCTGTGTTTACATACAGAGTCCGAATTACTACGGAAGCATCGAACAGGCTGCAGAGGCAGGAGAAGCGGCTCATGAAGCGGGAGCAAGGTTCATAATGGGAGTGAACCCGATTTCCCTCGGCATACTGAAAACTCCGGGAGAGTACGGCGCTGACATAGCCGTGGGAGAAGGACAGCCTCTTGGTCTTTCACTTTCGTTCGGAGGACCGTATCTGGGGTTCATGGCGTGCAGGGAAAAGCTCATGAGAAAGCTGCCCGGAAGGATCGTGGGCCAGACAGAGGACAGGAACAGCAGGACAGGTTACGTGCTTACCCTGCAGGCAAGGGAACAGCATATAAGGAGGGAAAAGGCCTCCAGCAATATCTGCTCCAATCAGGCGCTCTGCGCTCTGGCGGCCGGGACATATCTTTCCGTTATGGGAAACGATGGACTCAGAAAGGCTGCCATACAGTGCATGTCAAAGGCTCATTATCTTGCCGACGGCCTGCAGTCAATAGGATTCGTCCTTGAAAACAAAGGTGAATTCTTCCATGAGTTTGTCACCGCCGGAGAAAAGGATACTGCCGCAGTGCTGAAAAAACTGGAAGAAGCCGAGATACTGGGTGGATATCCTCTTGACGGCAGAAGGATACTCTGGTGCTGCACGGAGCTGAACACCAGAGAAGAGATGGATGAAGTCATCCGTATACTTAAGGAGGTGTGATCCGTGCTTATATTTGAAAAGAGCAGAGAAGGGAGAGGCTGTGATGTGCTGCCTGAGTGCGATGTGAAGACAGTGCTGCCTTCGGAACCGAACAGAAGAGACGAAGCTCTGCATCTGCCGGAGCTTTCAGAGCCTGAGATAAGCAGACATTATTCGGAGCTGGCGAGAAAGTCGCACGGAGTGAACGACGGATTCTACCCTCTTGGATCCTGTACCATGAAATACAATCCGAGAGTGAATGAGGAAGCGGCAGCGCTTGCGGGATTCACCGATATACATCCGCTTCAGCCGGAGGAAACTGTACAGGGATGTATGGAGGTGCTTAAGCTGGCTGAAAATTATCTTTGTGAGATCACAGGCATGGATAACATGACATTCCAGCCTGCTGCCGGAGCACATGGGGAATTTACGGGCCTGCTCCTTATGAAGGCTTATCACGAGAGCAGAGGAGACGGCAGGAGGAAGAAGATAATAGTTCCGGACTCTGCGCACGGAACAAATCCGGCCAGCGCGTCCATGGCTGAATATTCGGTTGTGACAGTTCCGTCGGGCGAGGACGGCTGCGTTGACATGGAAAAGCTTAAAGAGGTGGCAGGAGACGATATAGCCGGGATAATGCTGACAAATCCCAATACTCTGGGTCTATTTGACAAAAATATACTGGAGATAACCGAGATAGTCCACGAATGCGGAGGACTGTGCTATTACGACGGAGCCAATCTCAACGCCGTAATGGGCATAGCCAGACCGGGAGACATGGGCTTTGATATCGTCCATCTCAATCTCCACAAGACATTTTCAACGCCTCACGGCGGAGGCGGTCCGGGAAGCGGACCTGTGGGCTGCAAGGAATTCCTTTCAAGGTTCCTGCCTTCTGTGCTGGTTAAGGGAGAAGAAGACAGCCGTCGTTTTGAAAAGCCGGAGAACAGCATAGGTGAGATGAAGAGTTTTTACGGCAATTTCACGGTAGTGGTAAAAGCCCTCACATATATACTGACTCTCGGAAGAGAGGGCATAAAGGATGCGGCTGAGAACGCTGTCATAAACGCAAATTACATGATGGAGATGCTTAGAGACATATATCCTATGGCATGTCAGGGAGTATGTATGCATGAGTTCGTAATGAGCCTCTCGAAGCTTAAAAAGGAAACCGGCGTTACTGCAATGGATATAGCAAAGGGACTTCTCGACCACGGCATACATCCGCCTACGATGTACTTCCCGCTCATAGTGGATGAGGCGCTTATGGCAGAGCCTACGGAGACGGAATCAAGAGAAACGATAGACGAGGCAGTGGCTGTGTTCAGAGAGCTTTACGAAACAGCGGTGAATGATCCGGAGCTGCTTCATCAGGCGCCTTTGAAGACGCCTGTTACAAGGCTTGACGAAGTAAAGGCGGCCAGACATCCTGTTCTCAGATATGCTTTCGATTAAGAGCAGGGGCCATATAGGTTTAAGGAGACAGCCATGGAAAACAAATTCGATCTCATAATAATAGGAGCAGGTCCCGCAGGCTATGTGGCAGCCATAAAGGCGGCAAGATCCGGCATGAAGACCGCTCTTATTGAGAAGGACAAAGTAGGAGGGACGTGCCTGAACAGGGGCTGCATACCGGCAAAAGCCATGCTGCATGCCTCGGATCTTTACAGGGAGATCCAGGAAAGCGGACTGTTCGGTATAAGTACAAAGGACGCGGCCTTTGATTATGGCAGCATTTTAAGATACAAGGAAGAAACGTCGGAAAATCTTGTGGCAGGGATAAAGCAGCTTCTCAAAGCAAACGGCGTTGTTCTTGTTGAAGGAAGAGGCAGGCTCAAAAAAGGACGTATCGTGGAGGTTACGGATGCGGAAGGAAAAAAGGAGCAGTATGAAGGGAAAAACGTTCTCCTTGCTTCCGGGTCAAGGCCGTTTGTGCTGGATGTGGAAGGCCGCGGTCTTGAAGGCGTTTTGACGAGCGACGGGCTGTTCGCTCTCGAAAAACTGCCGGAAAGCCTCGTTATAATAGGCGGAGGCGTTATAGGCGTCGAGTTTGCCCAGGCATTTTCAGGTCTTGGCTGCAGGGTGACTGTCGTAGAGGCTCTCGACAGACTGCTGCCCGGCATGGACAGAGAGATATCCCAGAGCCTGAGGCTCATAATGAAGAAAAGAGGGATAGAGCTGCACACTTCGTCACAGGTACGGAAAATAGAAAAAGAAGGAAGCCTTCTTACATGTAGCATAGTGGAAAAAGGAAAGGAAGGCACGGTATCGGGACAGTATGTGCTCTGGGCTGTGGGGAGGATACCTGATACGGAAGACCTGTTTGATGAAGGGCTTGACATAAAATTTGAAAAAGGGCGCATCGTCACCGACGACAGGTTCATGACGGGAGAAGAGGGAGTGTACGCGGCAGGCGATATAACAGTCGGTTTGCAGCTTGCTCACAGAGCCAGCGCTCAGGCCGCAGCCGCAGTGGCCTTTATGAACGGCAGAGAGCCTGAGACAGACCTTGACGTAATACCTTCCTGCATATATACGGATCCTGAGATCGCCTCGGTCGGCATAAGCGCCGATGAGGCAAAGCAGAGAGGTATAGAGACGGATACGGGAAAATTCATAATGAGCGCAAACGGCAGGAGCCTCATATCAAAAGAAGAAAGAGGCTTCATAAAGGTAGTGACCGAAAGAAAAACCGGACGCGTTCTGGGAGCTCAGATGATGTGCGCCAGGGCTACGGATATGATAGAAGAGATCGGGACTGCTTTGGCAAACGGCATGACGGCAGCTCAGCTGAAAAAGACAGTAAGGCCGCATCCCACATATAACGAAGGCCTCGGAGAAGCCATCGAGGACATATGGGGAGAGGCGGTCCATAAAGCTCCGGGAAAGAGGAGATAGATATGGCGATCACAGAAACTATGAAGGAAAAGCCTTTTTCTGAAAATATAAGACTCAGGGAAGACGGGCGGGCAGTAGTCATACTGGATCAGACGATGCTTCCCCTGGGAACGGTGTATGCTCAGCTGAAGACGCCTGAGGAAATGTACGATGCAATCAGTACGCTTAAGGTGAGAGGAGCGCCTGCCATAGGGATATTCGCCGCGTACTGTATGTATGTACTGGCTGAGGCTTCGGAAGCAGGGGAAAAGGCAGACGGATTTCTGGAAAAGCTCAGAAGGGAAGGCGAATATCTGAAAAGCTCCAGGCCTACTGCCGTAAATCTTTCGTGGGCTGTGGACAGGATGATGAGAAGAGCCGAAAAGGAGACGAAAGAAGGCAGACCGATTTCTGATGTGACTGCCGCGCTGAGGGAAGAGGCATTTGACATACACAGGGAAGATATAGACATGTGCGCCAGGATATCGGAGTATGGCCTCAGCCTGCTGAAGGACGGAGACGGAATACTCACTCACTGCAACGCGGGGCCTCTGGCCACTTCAAGATACGGTACGGCTCTGGGACCTGTGCTTCTGGGAAAAGAGAGAGGCATGGAATTCCATGTGTTTGCGGATGAAACGAGGCCGCTTCTTCAGGGAGCCCGTCTGACCTCATATGAGCTTCAGCGTGCCGGAGTTGATGTCACTCTCATATGTGACAACATGGCGTCCATCGTGATGAAAAACGGATGGGTGCAGGCCTGCATGGTGGGATGCGACAGGATAGCGGCCAACGGCGATACAGCCAATAAGATCGGCACATCGGGAGTAGCTGTGCTTGCGGCGTATTACGGCATACCGTTTTATGTGCTTGGCCCTACATCCACGATCGATCTCACGTGCGCTACAGGAGAGGATATCCCCATAGAGCTGAGGGACGGGTCGGAGATAAAAGAGATGTTCTACGAGACACCGTCTGCTCTTTCCGATGTCAAATGCTACAATCCGGCGTTTGATGTTACGGACAGCAGTCTCATAACAGCTATAATCACCGAAAAGGGAATTTGCAGACCTCCATACGGCGAATCAGTAAGAAGAGCCGTTACAGGCTAGAATTCCGAAGCGGGACGCGACTGGAATATAATCATGTCCTCGCCTATTATCACTATGCTGCTCCATGGCAGCTCATATGTGCTTGAGAAGCTTTTTTTCATAAAACCGGTACTCTGAAGGGACGGGACGAGTACCGATTTTATTTTGCCGCTTTTTCTGTCAAATATCATTTCAGCGTCCCACAGCTGTCCGTAGCTGCTGCCTGTGGAAAGATCCACTATCTCTTTGTTTCCTATATCACTCAGTCGCATAACAAACTCCTTAAAGGTAATAATATTAATAATATTAAGGCGAAGAGGAGAATATGAAGGTGAAAGAAAAAGAAGCGGAAAAAAGGACAGGGGCAGGGGCCGAAGAGGCGGCGGATCTTATAAAGGAACTGGGAATACCGGGAGAACAGGGGTTTCGGAGCGATATCCATTATATAACGATAATAGGAAGCATAGAAGGCCATACGGTTCTTCCCGCAGACAACAAGACGACAAAATACGAGCACCTCATACCACAGCTGATAGCTGTTGAAGAGGACCCCGATATAAAGGGGCTTCTGGTTATACTGAACACTGTCGGAGGCGACGTGGAGGCGGGGCTTGCCCTTTCCGAGATGATAGCGACTGTTTCAAAACCCACGGTATCTCTCGTGCTGGGAGGAGGACACAGCATTGGTATACCTCTGGCCACTGCTACGGATCATTCGTTTATAGCAAGGACGGCGACAATGACCCTTCACCCCATAAGGACCACAGGTATAGTTATAACATCGGAGACCACATTCGATTATATGAGAAAGACTCAGGAAAGAGTCGTTGACTTTATAGTGGAGCATTCGAGAGCTGAGAGGGAAAAAATAGTGAGCCTCATGAACTGCAACGACAATATGTCCAACGACGTGGGAACCATACTGTTCGGGAAAGAGGCGGTCGAAACAGGCATAATAGACGAGGAAGGCGGACTCAGCAGGGCAGTGGAAGAATTGAGAAAGAGAATAGAGGAAAGGAAAGTTGACGCATAAAAGAAAATATAGTAAAATATGGAAAAATAAGCAAATAAAGCCATCGATGAATAAAAAAGGAGCGTGTCCATGGAAAACATTTCTCTTGCCATAGTAACAGATGACAGAGACTACGGCAAAGCTCTGGGTCTTTCTCTTCTCAGCGTATATGGCAGATTCACTTTGAGCATCATGGAGGAAAAAGACTACGCAGAACAGAGCAGGATAAAAAAATTCGATGCAATCCTCTGGGACGGAGAAGGGTTCGACTCTCAAGACGAAAGGATCATACTTCTGACAGAAGGCGAAGGCTCTTCTGACAGACAGGCTCCGGAAGAAAAGCCTGCCCTGTGCAAGTATGCGGGAGGGCAGGCCGCGGCAGCGGAGATACTGGGAATATACAGACAGATGACAGGAAAGCGGCAGGTAAGCGCTGCTGGAAAAGAAGCCGTCATACTGGCTTTTTCCTCATGGCAGGGAGGTTCGGGATGCAGTGTTCTCGCCGCGGCAACGGGACGTGAAATGAGCCTTATGTATGGGATGAGGGTCTTTTACATTTCATTTGAACCGGTGGAGTCTACATGCGCTGTCATCGGGTACGGAGAAGGAAGAGGAGGAGCGGGAAGATATCTCTATGAAATGAACAGAGAATACGGTTCTGCCGCTGTTGAGGAACATGTGACAAAAGACGATTTCGGGGTGGAAGCGTTTACGCCCGCAAGGGGAAGGAATCCCCTGGGATGTCTGAATTTCCGGGAGGCGGAAGAGCTCCTGTCTTCCGTGGAAGAGGCGGGACTGTACGATGCGATAATAGCGGATCTGGGGACAAACATCCTGGAAGGATCTATGGCAATCATGGAAAGAGCGGATAAGATCTGTGCCGTTTACGCTGAAGGAGGGCCGGATCATAAAAGAGACAGCTACATAAAGCATCTCAGGATCTCCTGCGGAGAGGATATGGATAAAAAGCTTATATTTGTAAAAAACATGTATACCGGCAGGGAAGAAAAAAGAGGGGATGAGATCTGCATTAGGGCAGAAGAAGCCATCGGATACGGAGAAGCTCCGGAAGGCGGCTTTGGAGAGGACATCAGCCGGCTTGCGGCGAGGATTTTTGAATCTTAAGACCAGATATCTTAACATAATCTTAATGTTCTCTTAACTTAAACTTCCTTTTTACAGGTGTATCAGTGGTTTAACATAGAAAAGTAAGACGTTTTTCAACTGAATATTAAATAAATGTAAAAAGCAACACAGAATACTGACGCAAAAGGAGAAGAACAATGAACATGGAAGCTGTACAGATGATAATGACTCTGCTGGGGGGACTGGCTCTCTTCATATACGGTATGAATCTTATGAGCGACGGTCTTCAGAAATCCGCAGGCGACAAGATGAGAAGCATACTGGCGGTGCTTACGAAGAACCCTCTGATGGGCGTGGTCGCGGGAGCGTTATGTACGGCTGTGCTGCAGAGCAGCAGCGCCACCACTGTAATGGTCATAGGATTCGTAAGCGCAGGACTCATGAAGCTGCCGCAGGCTATAAGCGTAGTGTTCGGAGCCAATATAGGAACGACCATAACCGCTCAGCT
The DNA here is from genome assembly GCA_963929955.1 of Bacillota bacterium. Classification (GTDB taxonomy): domain Bacteria; phylum Bacillota; class Clostridia; order Peptostreptococcales; family Anaerovoracaceae; genus Lentihominibacter. The sequence goes on along the minus strand of CAWVKQ010000006.1, from coordinate 22,065 downwards.
CATAGCCTTCAACATAGGCGATTACGCGTGGATATTCGTAGTGGCCGGATTTATAATGTTCTTTTTCATGAAAAGAAAGGAACTTCTCTCATATATAGGACAGACCGCATTCGGATTCGGACTTCTCTTTGTGGGAATAAACATAATGAGCGAGACAATGGCGCCTCTGGCCGAATCTCCTGTTTTTGTGGATCTCATGCTTAAGGTTCAGGATATCCCTGTGCTCGGAGTGCTTCTGGGCACACTTATGACCGTAGTGGTGCAGAGCAGTTCCGCGACCATAGCGGTGCTCCAGAACCTGGCCGCTACAGCGGGGCCTGACGGAGTATCCAGCATAATAGGTCTGCAGGGCGCGCTGCCTATACTGTTCGGAGACAATATAGGAACGACCATAACGGCTGTGCTGGCATCGATAGGCGGATCAGTGGCAGCCAAGAGGACGGCGGCGGCTCACGTGGTGTTCAACATGACGGGAACGCTCATATTTGTATGGTTCATACCTATATATGCCAGGTTCATAGAATTCATCTCGCCTAAAGGCCCTGAGGTGGAGGTCATAGCAAGACAGATAGCGAATGCTCATCTCTGCTTCAATACATTCAATACGATACTGTGGCTGCCGTTCATATGGGTGCTGGTAAAGATAGTTACCAAGATCGTGCCTGACAGAGGCAGAGACAGACTTCCGACAGAGCCTGTCTTCCTCGACAACAATGTACTGGAGAGGCCTTTCGCGGCCATACATCTGGCTACAAAGGAGCTGGTGAGACTGGCCAAGATGACGCAGGAAATGCTGATATCCGCACAGAAGGCATTCATAGGAGGCGATGCCAAAGAGGTAAAGAAGGTAATGGATGAAGACGGTATAATAAACGGTCTTCAGAGGAAGATCGTGAATTATCTGTCTGATATGTTCACTGTGGAGACCATAACCGAAGAACAGGCTACGACAGTGTCGGGACTTCTTCATGTAGCGGCGGACATAGAGCATATAGGCGATCACTGCAAAAATATAGCTGAATTTGCCGATGAAAAAATAAAGAAGGCATACGAGTTTTCAGACGAGGCATATACGGAGCTTTACGGCTGCTTTGACCTTGCAAAGAAAATGACTCAGAACAGCATAGTGGCTCTTGAAAACGGAGACAAGGGAATAGCCAGGAATATAAAGAATATGGAAAATGAAATGAACGACAAGGAAAGACAGCTCAGAAAGCATCACATGGTAAGACTTAATCAGAAAAAGTGCTCGCCTGAGTTCACGGTGGTATATACGGATGTGCTTCATAATATAGAGAAGATAGGAGATTACTGCGACAACATAGCTGATTCTGTCCTTGGAGAAAAAGCGGAAAAACTGGCGTTGAGTAAAGAACAATGATATGTTAAAATTAAATAAACAGGGGTTTGACGAGAGAGGAAGCATATCATGAAGAAGATCCTTATAGTGGAAGATGAGCCCAATATCAGAGAGCTGGTGCTGTATAATCTCAAGACAAACGGTTATGAAGGCATTGGCGCAGAGGACGGTATGACGGGCATCACCAGAGTGCATACGGAGAAGCCGGATCTTGTACTTCTCGATATCATGCTTCCTGAAAAGAACGGTTACGATATATGCAGAGAGCTCAGAGAGGAAGGCAATGACACTCCCATAATAATGATCACCGCCAAGACGGAAGAGGTGGATAAGGTGCTGGGACTTGAATTCGGCGCCGACGACTACATTTCAAAGCCCTTCGGCATAAGGGAGCTTATGGCAAGGATAAAGGCGGTGCTCAGAAGGTACGATGTGACGTCGGGCGCATCGGAGCAGGATACGGTCATAGAGGCAGGAGCGCTTACGATAAACGTGGAGCGTCATGAAGTGCGCATCGGAGAAAAACAGATCGATCTTACTTTAAAGGAGTTCGAGCTTCTCAGATACCTCATGGAAAACAGGGGTCACGTCTTTACAAGAGATCAGCTCTTAAACAGCGTATGGGGCATCGATTACGCGGGAGAGACGCGTACGGTGGACGTCCATATAAGGCACCTCAGGCAGAAGCTTTCCCTGGGCGGAGAGGACGATGAATATATCGAGACCATCAGGGGAAAAGGATATAAAGCAAAATGAAAAAGAAATTTCTTATTCTGGCGGTGGAAACCATCGCGCTCATTTTGATTTCATTATTCTTTGTATGGAAGTTGTATCTTGAACCGGGGATCTCCGACGGATCGGGATCACCGGAAAAAATCGCAGGCTCGGGAACAGTCATTACAGGGGCTGTTATTACGGCGCTGCTGATCTTCATATCCATTCAGGCGTATTTCTTTATAATAGCGCCGCATCAGAAAGCCATAGACAAAATGAAGCTGTCCGTTGAGGAGAACAGGAAGGCGGAACAGATAAGGAAGGAATTCGTGGCAAATGTCAGTCATGAGCTGAAGACGCCTCTCACTTCCATTTCCGGCTTTATAGAGACTCTGCAGGCGGGCGCGGAAAATGACCCTGAGATAAGATCCAGGTTCATAGACATAATCGCCATAGAGACATCGAGACTGAAAAGGCTCATAGAAGATCTTCTCGTGCTTTCGGACATAGAGAACAAGCGCGATTCGGAAAATCGCGAATTCAGCGTTAAAGAAGCTGTAGAGAGCACGGTGGAGACTCTTAGACCGATCGCTGACGGCAAGGATATAGATATGATCCTGGAGCTGGACGAAGAAATAACCCTTAGGGGGTCTGTGGACAGGTTCCGTCAGATGATGATGAATCTGATCGAAAACGCCATAAAGTATTCCAATGAAAGATCCAGAATATGGATAAAAGCTGCTAAAAAGGAAGAGGGAATAACAGTCAGCGTAAAGGATGAGGGGATAGGAATAGACGAAGAGCATCACCGGAGGCTTTTTGAAAGGTTTTACAGAGTGGATAAATCTAGATCGAAGAAAGCGGGAGGAACGGGCCTGGGGCTTTCCATAGTCAAGCATATAGCTGTGCTTTTCAATGCTACCCTTAAAGTGGAGAGCAGGCTCGGGGAAGGCTCGGAATTTTTCGTTATATTTACAGACGACGGCTGATGCCATGCTTGGAGAGGAGTGCGATATTTGCATCTGGATTATCTGATTTCTGATCTCGCCCTTATACTTATAGTTGCGGGGATAATAACAGTTATATTCAAGAAGATAAAACAGCCTGTTGTTCTCGGTTATATCATAGCAGGCTTTCTGATAAGTCCCAATTTTACATATCTTCCGACCGTAGTTGAGTCCGGAGACATACATGTCTGGGCCAATATAGGCATGGTGTTTCTGATGTTCGGACTGGGACTGGAATTCAGCTTTAAAAAAATAGCAACAGTGGGCGGCAGCGCCTTTATAATAGCCATGACGGTGATGATATCCATGATACTCATCGGAACAGGCGTAGGAACCTTAATGGGATGGGGCAGGATGGACTGCATATTCCTGGGAGGGATGCTCTCCATGTCATCCACCATGATAATACTCAAGGCATATGAGGAGTACGGACTTAAAAAGGAAAAATTCGCACAGCTCGTGCTTGGGACACTTGTTATAGAAGATATTGCCGGTATATTCATGATGATAATCCTTTCGACCATATCGGTGAGCCAGGGGACATCGGGACTTTCAATGTTCACTGAGATAGGCATGCTTCTCATGCTGCTTGTCATATGGCTGATAGTGGGGATATATCTCATACCTACTTTCCTCAAGAAGGCCGCAGGGCTTCTCAATGATGAGCTCATACTCATAGTATCCGTGGGCATATGCCTGGGAATGGTGGTAATAGCCAATCTCATAGGATTTTCCAGCGCTCTGGGCGCTTTTATGGCAGGCTCAATACTTGCGGGTACAGTACAGGCTGTTAGGATAGAGCGCATCATAACTCCCATAAAGGACCTGTTCGGCGCCATATTCTTCGTATCGGTGGGAATGATGATAAACCCTGAGCTTCTGGTACAGTATATAGGCCCTATCATTATAATAACGGCTGTTACCATAGCCGGGCAGATGACATTCGCCACAGCGGGGATACTTTTTTCGGGACAGTCGCTGCATACGGCCATAAGAGGCGGCTTCAGCATGGTACAGATAGGAGAGTTCTCCTTCATAGTCGCGACCCTCGGTATGAGTCTTGGGGTAATAAGCGATTTTCTCTACCCTATAGTTGTATGCGTCTCAGTCATAACTTCATTCACGACGCCGGTATTCATAAAAAAATCGGAGAAGGTTTATCAGCTGCTTAACAGGAAGCTGCCTGACGGATTCAGGATATTCCTCAGAAAAAACACTTCGGAACATCAGAGCGATGACGATAAGGACAGGGACTGGTTCATATATATAAAGAGGGTATTGGCAAGAACGGTACTGTGCTCCATAATGCTTTTCATAATATACTGGGGCGGTACAAGATATCTTGACCCATTCGTAGGAAAATACATCCCGTCAAAGCTGGCGTGCGATATAATAACAGCTGCGGTCACATGCGGAGTCATGGTTCCGTTCATGGCTCTCATGCACGGAACGAACCGTACGCTTTTCACGAAGCTGTGGGTAAAGCACAGATCCAACAGGATGCCTCTCCTTACACTTAAGGCCATGAGGGTGCTCATAGCGGCATGTTTCGCGGCCCTGGTTCTGAGGGAGCTGTTCAGGATACCTTTCGTGCTGCTGGTACTGGCAGCCGCGGTATTTGTTACGTTCATAATAAGGTCTGATTACATAAAGGGGAAGACCATAAACATAGAAAAACGTTTCATGTCAAACTTCCACGAAAGGACTCTTGCAAGACAGAAGAGAGAAGCAGGGATAAAGGGCGGCCACAGGTGGATGGACGAGTCGCTGCTGGTGGCGGAATTCAGAGTGACCGATACCGTAGAGAACAGGACCATATACGATTTTACAAAGAGCAGGGCATTCAGGCTTGCCATAATAAAGATAATAAGAGACGGGAAATTTATAAATCTTCCGTATTCCACAGAGCAGGTGAAGGAGGGCGACGTGCTCCATATGCTCGGTACCGCTGATGAGATAGAGGCGTGCACCATACTGCTTGAGGAAACGTGCTGTATAGAATACACGGAAAATCCCGATATAAAGCTCAAGGATTACATATACAGCCAGACATTTTACGGGATACCGGAGGAAAATCAGCTGCTTCTGTTCCCTATAATGATAGATGCCGGATCCGAATTCCTTAAAAAGTCCATAAAAAATTCGAAAATGCGTGAAAAGTACAGGGGAAGCATAATAGGCATCGAAAGAGGGGAACTGCCTATTATAAAGCCCGACATAGAGACGATACTTCAGCAGGGCGATCTTATATGGGTGCTCGGAAGCAAGAACATGGCAGATGCCATGATAAAGGGCGATGTGCTTCATGAATAGCGTTAACAGGTGTTGCATATCAGCGCCTGCCCGATGTTTTCCCATAAATTGTGAGTGTTACCGTATAAAATGGGAAAAAAGCTGTGTTTTGATATTATTGACAGAGGGTTTCCCACAAAGAGGGTGAAAAAGCATATGTTTATGGGAAAACAGGGCTTAGAAAAGGAAATTGATGGTAAAAAATCTCACAGAGCTTGCAGTAAGAACAGGATCTGTGGGAAAATAATTTTTTGAGAGCCGGTAAACAGGCGTTTTTCCCATTTTCAGGCCGACAAAGGGTCGTTTTGTGGACGGTCATGTGGACGGTCAAAAAAACATAAAATCCTGTTGAAAGGAAGAAGGTCAGGTGTTAAAATTATTGTCGGTGGAAAAATGGTTTATTTTTTTGACCTGCAAGGTATACTGTATACAAATAAAAAGAAAGAGGAGGGCTGAACCCTCCCGGAGCAGCGACTTTATGCAGGCAGTATCGGAAGGAAGTGTGTAAGATTGAGAACGAAAAAAACAATGGACGGTAACACTGCGGCAGCTCATGTGGCGTACGCCTTTTCCGAGGTGGCGGCCATATATCCAATAACGCCATCGTCTGTTATGGCGGAAAATGTGGATGAATGGACAAGCGCCGGAAGAAAGAACATTTTCGGGGAAAAGGTAAGAGTAGTGGAGATGCAGTCAGAGGGAGGAGCGGCCGGAGCCGTTCACGGCGCTGTGGCAGCGGGAGCGTATACAAGCACGTTTACGGCTTCTCAGGGACTGCTTCTTATGATCCCCAACATGTACAAGCTTGCTGCGGAGGGAACGCCGGCAGTCATACATGTGGCGGCGAGAGCTGTTTCTACCCATGCGCTTTCCATATTCGGCGATCATTCGGACGTTATGGCATGCAGGCAGACAGGGTTTGCCATGATATGTTCCTGTGATCCGCAGGAGGTAATGGATCTGGGGGCGGTGGCTCACCTGTCAGCCATAGGAGGCAGGGTCCCTGTTCTGCATTTTTTTGACGGATTCAGAACAAGCCATGAGCAGCAGAAGATAAATACCTGGGATTATGATCAGCTTAAGGATATGGTGGACTGGAAGGCTGTCAGGAGGTTCAGGGACAGAGCTCTCAATCCGAACCATCCTCAGAGCATGGGCTCGGCGGAGCAGCCGGAGACATTCTTCCAGCACAGGGAGGCCTGCAACGGAGACTATGAAACGACCGTGGACACGGTGGAGCGATACATGGACATGGTCAGTGAGAAGATAGGAAAGCCGGGATTCTATAAGCCGTTTTCATATTACGGCGCAGAGGATGCGGAAGAAATAATAATAGCCATGGGTTCCGTAAACGATGCGGCCCAGGAGGTAGTGGACTATCTGAACGGCAAAGGGAGGAAGACAGGTATTGTCATAGTAAGACTTTACAGACCGTTTTCCGCAAAGCATCTTCTGTCAGTCATACCTGAAACCGTAAAGAGGATAGCTGTGCTGGACAGGACAAAGGAGCCGGGATCAGCCGGGGAGCCTCTGTATCTTGATGTGGCGGCAGCTCTGAGGGGAAGCAGATTCGAAGATGTACTTATAACAAGGGGACGATACGGACTTGGTTCAAAGGATACGCAGCCGGGAGACATATGCGCTGTGTACGACAATCTGTCGGAAGCGGAGCCGAAGAAGGAATTCACGATTTCAATAACAGACGATGTGACAGGACTTTCTCTCCCTGTAAAGGAGCCGCTGGATATAGTTCCGGAAGGCACTGTTTCATGTAAGTTCTGGGGGCTTGGAGCGGACGGAACCGTTGGAGCCAACAAGAACAGCGTCAAGATAATAGGTGACCATACCGATAAGTATGTTCAGGCGTATTTCCAGTATGACTCAAAGAAGTCGGGAGGCATAACCATAAGCCACCTGAGGTTCGGAGATTCGGAAATAAAGTCCTCATATTACGTGGCTCACGCCGATCTTGTGGCATGCCACAATCCGGCTTATCTTACCAGATACAGGATGGCAGAGGATATAAAGCCGGGCGGAGTATTTCTCCTCAACTGCTCCTGGAGCGATGATCAGCTTGAGGAAAAGCTGCCGGGAAACGTTAAGAGGCATATAGCTGCAAACAACATAGATTTCTATATATGCGACGCTGTTTCCATAGCCAGAGAGCTGGGGCTGGGCGGAAGGACCAACACTGTTCTTCAGGCAGCATTCTTCAAGCTGTCGGGCATACTCCCGATAGATGAAGCGGCTGCATACATGAAGGAAGCCATAAAGAAGACTTACGGAAGAAAGGGCAGCAAAGTGGTCGATATGAACTGCAGAGCCGTTGATGCCGGTATAGCCAATGTGAGGAAGGTAAATGTTCCCGAAAGCTGGAAGGAAGCAGAGGGAGATCTTGATATGGGCACTGCCGCAGGAAGAGATGAAAGACATACGGAATATATAAACAGGGTGCTCAAGCCGGTAAACGCCATGGAGGGAGACAGTATACCCGTATCGGTGTTCCTTGACACAGCGGACGGATCCATACCTTCAGGCACAGCGGCATATGAGAAGAGAGGCATCGCTGTGGAAATACCGAAATGGGACGCCGAAAAATGCATACAGTGCAATCAGTGCTCATATGTATGCCCTCACGGCGTTATAAGGCCTTTTGTTATGACCGAGAAAGAGGCCGGAGCTTCAGGTGCGGCTTCTGCCGCATTCAGAGAGGATAAGTCTCTGAGATTCTCCATGGGCATATCAGCCTATGACTGTACGGGATGCGGCTCCTGCGCGGAGGTCTGCCCGGCAAAGGAAAAGGCTCTTGATATGGTCATGGCTGAAGAGAACATGGACAGCGAGCAGAAAGTGTTTGATTATATGTTTAATGAAGTGAGCGAAAAGGAGCTCCCTGTGTCAGCAGGCACAGTAAAGGGCTCGCAGTTCAGGCAGCCTCTGCTGGAGTTCTCGGGCGCGTGTCCGGGATGCGGAGAGACGCCTTATGCCAAGCTGATAACACAGCTTTTCGGAGACAGGATGTTCATAGCGAACGCCACAGGATGTTCATCCATATGGGGATGCAGCGCTCCGAGCACGCCTTATACCGTAAACAGGAAGGGAAGAGGACCGGCCTGGTCAAATTCGCTGTTTGAGGATAATGCCGAATTCGGATACGGAATGGCCATAGGAGTGAAGGCCAGAAGGAACGAGATGAGGTCATGTGTCCAAAGGCTTGCCGCAGACGAGAGGTTTGCCGATGCAGCCAAAGGGTGGCTTGAAAGCATGGAGGATGCCGAAGGAGCGGAAAGAACCGGAAGCGAACTGCTGGCCCTCTGTGAGAAGTATAAGACGGAAGAGGACGCTCTTTATGTCACGGAAAACGCCGACATGCTTACAAAGCCTTCCGTATGGATATTCGGAGGCGACGGATGGGCTTACGATATAGGATACGGCGGACTCGATCATGTGCTTGCTTCGGGAGAAAATGTCAATGTTATGGTGTTCGATACAGAGGTCTATTCCAATACGGGAGGTCAGGCTTCAAAATCAACGCCTGAAGGCGCTGTGGCTCAGTTCGCGGCTGGAGGAAAGAACGTCAAGAAAAAGGATCTTGCTCAGATCGCCATGGTTTACGGATACGTATATGTGGCTCAGATCGCCATGGGAGCCAACATGCAGCAGACCATAAAGGCTATAAGAGAAGCGGAAAGCTACGACGGGCCTTCCCTTATAATCGCTTACGCTCCGTGCATAAATCACGGTATAAAGGCAGGAATGAACAAGTCCATGGAAGAGATGAAAAAAGCCGTGAAGTCGGGATACTGGAACCTGCTCAGATACAATCCGGCGCTCATAGCCGAAAAGAAGAATCCTCTTTCTGTAGACAGCGCAGCTCCTACGGAAAGCTATCAGGATTTTATAATGGGAGAGGTGAGATACAATTCTCTCAGCCTTAAGGCTCCTGAGACGGCGGAGAAGCTTTTCCGCGAGGCTGAGGCAGCCGCAAAGGACAGATACGAAACGCTTATAAGAAAGCAGAAGAGCTTTGAAGAGAGCATGTAGCCTCCTGATTCACGTTCCGTTGACAAACGCCGGGAAATGATTAAAATATTACCTATGGAAAGAGTAAAAGAACTGGAATATTTTAATATAGGAAGATCATACGGCGGTAACCAGAAATGGATGAAGGATCCGTGGATGCATATAGGCGGATGCGCGGCTCTTACAACATGCGATGCCTTCATATGCTTTGCAAGGTACAGAGGGAGAAAAGAGCTTTACGACTATGATCCGGAAAATATCACCAAGAGGGATTATGTGAGGTTCGGCATGTCTATGAAGCCATACCTCAGACCGAGGGAGACGGGAATAAAGGATCTCGATACATACATATACGGAGTGCGGGCATATCTTGAGGATGTCGGAGCAGACGATATCGGTATTGAAGGATTCGGAGGAGAAAACTCCTGGGAGGAAGCGCGTGATGCGATAGCGGAGCAGATAGACAGAGGTATTCCCGTGCCTTACCTTATGTTGAAGCACAGGGACAAGGCTTTTGATTTTTTCGAATGGCACTGGTTCCTCATAAACGGATACGCAGAAAGGGACGGGATATTCACCCTAAAGGCGGCAACATACGGAAAGGCGCATTTTCTGCCTCTTGAGCGGCTGTGGAACACAGGATATGAGGAAAAGGGCGGTCTCGCCCTTTTCCGTCTGTGATCTTCATGGGACCGATGCTGCGCTTATATGGATCTGTGGAGGCGAGTGAGCCTGAAAATGAACGCTGCCTGCCCTGCGGCAAAGGCCAGTATGAGAATGATACATGACAGGAATTCCAGACGGCCGGATACAGCCAGTATGAATATGGCGGCTGAGACAGCGACGGACATGGTCCTGAACCCAAAGGCCATGGCGGCGTCTGCCAGCGCTTTGTTCTGTTCGTCACCGGCTTCCGTGTCCATGGCTTCCGTGCTCTTCAGGAAAATATCGCATGCCCCTGAGGCGGCAAAAAATATCCCAAGGCATGTAGCGCAGACAAATATGGCTTTTGAATACGGTATCGAAGCGATCTGACATGCATCCAGGCCGTATACGACAAGTCCTGCCGCAAGCAGCGCCAGACCGAGTATTATCTGAGCTTTTGAAAGCCGGCTGTTGCCTTTCTTTTTCTGAGTATTGTCTTTCATGGATCATCCTCCCTCGTATATAAATATATCTTACTGGCTCAGGCCTCTTTTTTTCGCAGTTCTTTGAGCCGGTTTTTGAAAATTGTAGTCCCTGTGCATGGAGTTGTCAAGTATGCCTTACCTTGCCAACGGACGATGTGAATGAAGATGAGAACGGAATATAAAATCATAAGTATAAATGAAAAGCCTGAAATCAAAGAAAAAGCCGCGGAATGGTTCAGCGACAAATGGGGTATCCCGGCGGAAGAATATCTTGAGAGCATTGAAACAGCCCTTGAAGAAAAGAAAGCTGTGCCACGGTGGTATCTGGCGGTGGAAGGGGACCGCATAATCGGAGGAGCGGGAGTCATAGAAAACGATTTCCATGAGAGAAAGGATCTGACGCCCAATATATGCGCTTTTTTTGTGGAAGAAGGCTTCAGGAGGCGCGGTATCGGAAGGAGCGTGATAGGATACGCTTTAGAGGATATGAATAAAAGGGGAGTTGACTTTATATATCTTATAACAGAGCATACCTCTCTGTACGAAAGATACGGATTTGAATTCATTGCGCGCGTAAGGGACAACGACGGGATCATGATGCGTATGTACGGGAGGGAGACGGCCTTTCATATTCGCTGATATACATATAATGATATTGCCGCATCTTCTTTTTTTATATCGGTTTTTGTGATATAATTTTCTCGAATTGTGTTGAAAATATGTTGAACATATGAAGGAAATGAGCAAGAAGAAGCTGCGGGATATTTCAAATTCGGAACCTGTATTGATAGTTGCAGGCAGCCAGGGGAACGTAGAACGATTCCGCCTGGCTTCTTTTGGTAAAGAATATTTCACGATAAGCAGGGACAGACATGAAAGCGATATAGTGATCCCGGACAGTATGGTTTCCGGCTTACAGGGATATCTTGTAAAGAAAAACGGAAGATTTTACTACAGGGACATGAACAGCCGTAACGGAAGCTATGTGGAGTCGGCGGGCAAGAGAGAATTTCTCCATAACAGCGATGCCTTTGCCGAGATCTCCGAAGGATCAATGATAAGGATAGGAAGCCTGAATGACCCGCAAAAATCCGTGCTCATAATATTCACATACATGGAGGCCGGCGAGGCGATAAAAAAGCATGATGTTACAGACAGACCGGTAAAGATCGGACGATCTTCGGAATGTGACATCGTTCTTAAGCATCCAAGCATATCAAGAAGGCACTGCGAGATCGAAAGGCGCGGGAATGAGACCGTCATACGCGACAGCAGGAGCCGGAACGGGCTTCTCGTAAACGGATGCAGGCTGGAAGGAGAGAAGGTCTTAAGGGACAAGGATATAATACAGATCCTGGGATATCGTCTCATATTCTGCGGCGGATGCGTCTACTACAGACAGGCTGTAAGGGGCATTGCCATCAGGGGAAGGAATATAAACAAATGGGTCGGAGGAAGAGTATCCTCCAAGCAGATCCTGAGAGATGTCAGTATAGATATAGAAGGAAATGAGTTCGTCGCCATAATAGGAGGCAGCGGAGCGGGAAAGTCCACTCTGATGAACGTGATAAACGGATCGGATAAAAAATTCGGCGGGCAGGTCTGCTATGACGGAGTTTCACTGGAAACGAATTTTCAGCATCTGAAAAGCCTTGTCGGCTACGTGCCGCAGGACGATATAATATATGAGAATCTGAAGCTTCGCAGGATGCTGTATTATACGGCTCTTATGAGGATGCCTGAGGATACGGACAAAAAAGAGATAGACGAACGGATAGACAGCGTGCTGGATTCTCTGGACCTGAAGGAGCATGAAAACACATATATCAGAAAGCTGTCCGGAGGACAGAAAAAAAGAGCCAGCATTGCCGTGGAGCTTCTCGCGGATCCCAAGCTGTTTTTTCTCGACGAACCCACCTCAGGGCTGGATCCCGGGACAGAAAAGGATCTGATGATCGCGCTCAGGGATATGAGTGTAAAACAGGACAGGACCATCGTTATGGTGACGCATACCACACAGAACCTCCATCTTTGCGATAAGATCATATTTATGGGAAACGGCGGAAGAGTATGCTTTGTGGGAAGCGTTGACGCGGCGAAAGCATTTTTTGAGACAGACGACCTGATAAATGCCTACAATATGATCCGGGAGGACCCGGAAAAATGGGAGAAGAGGTTCGCGGGATCGGTGGGTCACAGAGGTGACGGGGATCGGGAGGCCGGACAAAACGACAGGATAGGCAAAAGGATCCGCCGTACATCTGCTCTGAAACAGTACACAGTCATAACGGGAAGGTATACGGAGCTTATACTGAACGATTCAAGAAGACTTGCCGCGCTCCTGGCTCAGCCTATCCTCATAGGAATGCTTCTTGCCATAGTCTCTGACAGGGATCTGTTTGAAATATATGAATCGACAAAATCGATGATGTTCGTACTGAGCTGCTCAGCCATATGGATAGGAGTGTTTGACTCCATACAGGAAATATGCAAGGAGAGGAACATACTGAAGCGTGAGTACATGGCAGGCCTCAGGCCCGGAGTATACATACTTTCAAAGATGACGGTGCAGACGGTCATGGGAGCGATCCAGGCTGTATTCCTCGTAATGACATTTCTTCTGCTTACGGGGAGCAGCGAAAAGGGCATATTGTGGGATCCGTTCCACATGGAGATGACAGTGACAGCCTGGCTGACAACAGTAGCCTCCGCAGGTCTTGGGCTCGCGATATCGGCTGTGGTAAAGACCGGAGACAAAGCCATGGCCGCGGCGCCGTTTGTACTTATCGTACAGCTTCTGTTTTCAGGAATATTATTTGAGCTTAAAGGCGCAGCTGAATACATCTCTTATGTGACTGTGAGCAGATGGTCCGTGGAAGCCATGGGAAGCACGGCCCGCCTGAACGATCTGCAGCTGAGGATGCAGGAGGAGTTTCCTACACTCGTTCATGAAGCGGAAGATCTGTTTGAGATCTCAGAAAGACACATTGTAACAGACTGGATCATACTGATATTTATGGCTGTAGCTTTTTCGACGATAAGCCTTTTCATGATAAGAAAGGTATCGAAGGATGAAAGGTAAAGGAGTATGAAAAATGATGAAAAGCGATGAAAGCAGATGGAAGGACATCAGCGAGCTGGATCTGCCTCCGGTGGAAAGACACGGATTTGAAAGCAATGTGCTGAAGAGAAGAATATGGGAAGAGCCTAATGTGGAAGAATCTAACGCGGAAGAGTCTGTGAAAGTATATCTTATAAGGCTCAGCAACAATGAGAGGATAGATATAAAAGGAAACAGCCTTGTGATGGGCAAGGGAGACTCGGCAGATTACATGATAGAGAACAACAGAGCCATAAGCAGGATCCACGCGGCCATCACGGGCAAGGGCGCGGAATTTTTCCTGGAGGATCTTGACTCCCTGAATCATACATACTTAAACGAAGAAAAAATAACGAAAAAGACAAAGCTGGCAGACGGAGATCTCATAAAGCTGGCAGACGAGGAATTTATTTTCCTGTTTGAGTGAGGAACCTTCAGAGGTGAATGATGAAAAACAATGATATCATAAAGGACACTTACAATATACTGGAGGAAATAGGACGCGGAAGCGGAGGGACCGTGTTCAAGGCATATCATAACAGGCTGCACAAGATCGTGGTCCTCAAGAAAATAAACAATCCCAAAAGATCAGCCATGAGGAACCGTCAGGAGGTGGATATACTCAAAAATCTCAACCATACGTATCTGCCCCAGGTGCTGGATTTTTTTGAAACGGATGAGGGCATATTCACGGTGATGAGCTATATCCCGGGTAAATCCCTTAAACAGCTGGCTGAAGAGGGCAGGAAGTTTTCGAGAAGTGAGCTGCTCAAATGGGGGATGCAGCTTTGCAGCGCCCTGAATTATCTTCATACGAGGAAGATACCGATAGTGCACGGAGACATAAAGCCTTCCAATATAATGCTTAAGCCCGACGGCGACATATGTCTCATAGATTTCAACATATCCTTTTTTCTGGATGAAAACACAGTGCTTGGATATACGGACGGGTACACGTCTCCAGAGCAGTACATGGCTTTCTCGGCAAAACGGAAGAGAGAGAACAGCAGGATAGTCATAAATGACAAGGCCGATATTTACAGTGTGGGAGCTACCCTTTATTATCTTGCAACAGGGCTTAAGAGATCGGACTTTAACAGGACCGTAAATATGGAAAAGCTGACAGAGGCGCTTGGAAGGCCGTTTGCCGAGGTCGTAAGAAAGGCCGTGGAATCGGAACCGGCCGCCCGGTATCAGAGCGCGGCCGAGATGTTTCAGGCTCTGCGTGATATTCCCAAAAATGATGAAAGATACAGGAGCCTTCTCAAAAGACAGAAGCTGGTGATAGGAGGCCTTTGCGCGGCGGCGCTGCTTTTTGCGGGCATCTCATGCTACGGTTTTGTCCTGATGCAGGATCAGAAATATAAGGAGTATGACCGTATAGTGGATCAGCAGATAGCGTATATGGAGGAAGGGGATTTCGCAGGTGCAGAGGACATGTTCGAGGAAGCAAGGGATCTTATATCCTCCGAGCCTGAGGCGTATTATCAGAACGCTTACGGAATGTACCTTCAGGGTGACTATGCGGGAAGCGTGGAGTTCATAGAAAACGACGTCCTTGGAAGCGGAGACGTAAGGCAGAAAGGCCGCAGGATGGTGGACATATACGCCCTTGAAGGCCTCAGCTACGTGGAGATGGACATGGCAGCCGAGGCTGTGGAAAAATACGAGGAAGCCATGGAATTTGGCGCGTTCGATGCTGAAAATTACAGGGATTACGCCATTGCGCTGGCATATGACCGGCAGTATGACAAAGCTCAGAAAATGCTGAGAGAGAGTGAAAACATGGGACTTTCCGCAGGCTCTGCGGCATATACGGGCGGTGAGATACATTTTGCAAAGGGAGAGTACGGCGAAGCTCTGAACGATTTTACCGAATGCCTCGCCACACAGGACGATCCTTATATGAGCATGAGGGCCTATCTTATGATAAATAAGATATACAGGCAGGAGGGAGACCTCAACGCCAGCAGAGAGATACTGACAAGGGCCGTATCGGAGCTTCCTGTACAGCAGCAGATGGTCGTGCTGGAGGAGCTGGTACAGACAGATATAGATCTGTCGGATGCTACAGGACAGGATCGTTACAGCCGGGAGGCCAAAGACTATTTGAACAGGATAATAGACAACAACTGGGCAGGGTATTCGGATTACGACACACTGGCCATACTGTGCCAGAAGCAGGGCGATCTGTCAGGGGCAAAGGATGCTCTGGCGACAATGGAGGATCTGTACGGAAACGATCATAATATACAGAAGCGATACGCTTTTATCGAAATAGATGAGCAGGAGCTGAAACCTCAGGAGCTTCGAGACTACGGAGACTTTTACAGATACTACAGCAATGCGCTGCAAATGTACGAGACAGGTGTGAAAGGCAATGAGACTGATCAGGAAATGCTGCTTCTTGAGGACGCTTACAGGCAGCTTCAGTCAGGAGGTTGGTTATAGATGATTTCTTCAGGATTGATCATATTCGCGGGCGGAGCGCTCTGCAGCGCGGCATGCCTGGCAATGATCCCTTTTGCGTATAAGAGGGAAAAGAAAAAGCAGGCCGAGATGCTTGAGCGCATAGCCGGAGAGGGCGGTGGCGCATGGAAAGGCTGAAAATACCGGGGCTTTGCATTGCCGCGGGATTCCTGCTGCTTCTTGCTGTATACGCGATGCCTGTTGTGAAATTCATGGAGCATGATATATCCGTATGGGATATTACAGGCATATGGGACGACATGAGTGAGCTCGCAGAGCTGAGCGGGGATTACGGAGAATTCATAAGAAAAGAAACAGCTCCGTACAGAGCCATGTGTCTGGCGCTTGTGATACTGCCTCTGTGCGAGACGGCAGCAGTTCTGATCGTAAGGGGCAGGAAGGTTTTCGCGGTCACGGGAGCGGCATTGCTTATCAACGCGGTCACAGGATCCATATTTGCGGATAAGCTCAATGGCTTTCTGGAATATATAAATGAATCCGCCATCGCGCTCTTTCTGGGAGAAACCTTGCATATGGAAGGACTGCCGATCATCCTGTGGTGCGTGATCCACGGATGCATACTGGCAGCTGTGATATGGGCCGCGCTTTCGACTGCGTGGCAGAAACGCGGAGAGGAGGAAAAGTTTCACATGGAGGATACCATATTTGACGAAGTCAGAACAGATGAAGGCTCCGCTGCGGGAGCGGATGAGCCGAAGGAGGCGGTAATATCGGAACAGGATGCTGCAGGCAAGGGGTTTTACGGAACGATAATATGTGAAAAGGGCAAATACGCAGGCCGGGCATTTGTGATGGAAAAAGGAGAAAAGATCACGCTTGGATCGGAAGATGAGGACGACATATTCATCATCGGATCGGTTGAAAAGCGAAGTCAGTGCCAGATCTCATACGATGAAGATATGGGAGAGTACATAGTGGAGCCTTTATATGAGAGGACGGTTTTCATGGAGAGCGGCCAGCCTCTGGGAAAGGAACGGCGCTACTGTATACCGAGAGGTATGGCTGTCGCGGTCGACAGCGGAAAGAACAGATTCAGGCTGGGTTAATGAATATGCTGAAAAGGAGGGTGCTTTGAAATGACAAAATCAAACAATGAAACGGTTTTTGTGAACACTGAGATACTCAATATGGATGAAACGGATGAGCAGGAGCTGAAAGATCTGTACACTCAGCTGGGCAAGGCATATTACGAGGGCGGATACGAGGATCCGCTGCCTCAGCTGCTGCCTCTCTTCGATTCGATAACAGGTATACTGAAAAAATACGAGAAAAAGAGCAGGGTCTGCCCTAAATGCGGAGCAGAGCTCGAAGAAGATGCGAGATTCTGCGATGAATGCGGAGCGCCTGTGGAAGAGGCGGCACCCGAGGAGCCGCAGGAGCAGGTTTGCCGGTACTGCGGCAATCCGCTGAGACCGACATCCAAATTTTGCGGAGCATGCGGAAAGCCGGTGGAATAGATAATGGTAAAATGCAAGAACTGCGGGGCGCGGTACATGGAAAATGTGAGCTTTTGCCAGCGATGCGGAGCGCCTGTGGAAAAAGAAGAAAGCGGCAGGCTGAAGTGGATAATGCTGGGCGCGGCCATTGTTGTCGCGGGAGCGCTTCTGGCCTTTCTGATATGGAGCGTGTTCCTGAGCGACGGCGAAGAAGGGGAGGACGGATACACAGATGCAGCGGCCGGCGCGCCTGCGGAAAGCAGAGGAGCGGCATACGATACGGATGAAGAAGAGCCCGAAGAATACGGCGGAGCATATATCCTGGAAAACAGCGACAGAGAATACATAAGCGAGAGGACGATAAGAGGGCTTTCGGATCGCGAGCTGAAGCTGGCGAGAAACGAGATATATGCGAGAAAGGGCAGGATATTCGACGACAGGGAGCTTCGAGAATATTTTATGTCAAAGAGCTGGTACGAAGGCACAATACATCCCGATGATTTTTCGGAGGATATGCTGAGCAATGTGGAAAAGGCGAACGTGGAAATGATACGTGCGGAAGAAGAAAGCAGAGGATATTGATAATATGAAGATATGCAATGTATGCGGAAGCGAAAACGCAGATGAAAACAGGTTCTGCGAGGATTGCGGAGCCGAACTTGAGAGCGCGGAAAAGGAACCTTCGCCAAAAAAGAAGGTGATCATAGGCGTTGCGGTCGCCCTGCTGGCGATTGCCGCCGTCATAGCTGTCATAGTCGGCACAGGTGAAGATACGGAGGCTCAGTATAATGAGAAGATCACGCAGGCTGACAGATATATGGAGAATATGGATTATGAGAGGGCTGAGACGGCATACATGGAGGCCATAAAGATAGAGCCTAAGAAAAAGAAGCCTTATCTGAGGCTTTCAGAGATATACGCAGAGCAGGAAGAGTTCGATAAGGCGGTCGAGATCCTGAATGACGGTATCGAGGCAGTTGACGGCGAGGCTGCCTCAGAGCTTGAAGAAAGCCTTGAGAGGATAATATACGAGCCTGTAAAACAGGATTACAGGGATCAGGTGACGCTGCTGTTCCAGGTGGGCGGAGATCCGAATCTGGACTGGGAATCTCTGGAAGGAAAGATCGAGTTCGATTACAGCTATATGCCGCTGTTCGGAGATATAGAAGAAATATACGGGGACGAGAATTACGGATTCGCCTATGACGATCTTGACGGCAACGGAACGGAAGAGCTTCTTGTATTCATAGACGGAAGGCTTCAGAACATCTGGACAAATGACGGAAGGAAGGCTGTTCGCCTGCTTGAGCCTGCTGAAGGCATGGAGACCCTGACCATAAGAGACGATGGGAAGCTGTTCCGGTACATAGGATATGTGCAGGAGTACAGTGAGGGTCTCAATGCGGATTATTATCTTTATGAGCTCAGTGACAGCGGAACAGAGCTCAAGGAAGTGGATCACATAATGATGATGGTGGAGGAAAGCGCTGCTTTAAGGGCAGGAGACTACAGCAATGCGGAAGCTCTCGTTTATTATGAGAAAGAGGACGGAACGCGGGCTGAAGAAGATGATGTGCTCATAATGCAGTACGGTGACAGCTACTCCGGGCAGTTCTACGATTCATACGGCACGTCAGTTGAAGACTATGATATAGAATATTTGTTTCAGTAACATTAAGAAAGAAGGTCAGACCAGGTGATAAATTATATCTGCGCGGCTCTTTCCAAGAGCCATAACAGCAAAAAATGCCCTTTATGCGGACATATAAACCCTGTTGGATACAGGTTCTGTGAAAACTGCGGAACGCCGTTTGACACATTGCAGGATGCTTTTGAAAGCAGCGAGCAGACGGAGATCCTGGAAGATAAAACGGAGACAGTCCTCATAAATGAGGAAAAAGACGGGGGAGAAGAGAGTATCTTGCCTGAAGAGCTTGGGGCTGCGGTAATGTCCGATCCGGAGCCGGTCAATGAGCCGGAAAAGAAAAAATCGAAGAAAAAGCTCATCGCGGGGATAATCGCGGCAGTTCTTGTCGTTGCGGCGGCAGTGACCGCTCTCCTGATATATTTTGACAGGCAGAACAGCGCTCAGTATAACGACAAGGTCGTTGAAGCGGACAGATACATGGAGGACGCTGATTATGAAAAGGCTGAGACAGCGTATCTTGAAGCCATAGAGATAGAGCCGAAGGAGCCGGATGCATATGTGAAGGTGGCTGATATCTACATGGAGCAGGAGCGTTACGAGGAGGCGGAAGAGATCCTCGAAAAGGGCAGCAGCCAGGCAGGCGGCAGCGCCATAGAGGCAAAGCTGGAGAGCGTGAGAACATACGGTACATACGACGATTACCTTGTGAATACGCTGATACCGGACAGCGGGCTTGCGGATGTGGACGAGGAGCTTTCGTACGATACGATCAGTCAGGGGGTTGTAAGCACTTTTACAGAGGATTTCAACGGTGACGATATCCCTGAGATGCTGGCCGTGACATACGAAAGCAGCGATATCGCAACATACCTTATCATGTCGCTTTATACATGCACAGACGGCGAGGTAGAGCCGGTGGATGCGATGGTATGCGAGTACGAAGAAAGCGGATTCAGTGCGAGAAAGTTCGATGTTTTTCTTAAGGAACACGATGACAGGAAATTCATCGTCATCGGATCCGAGGGTCTGTACGCGGATGCCTACAGCCTCGGTACGGAAATTTACGAAATAAGCGATGAGATCGAGGAAGCGACAGAGATCGTGTACCTGCACGAGATAGGGTATGTAAATTATATCATAGACGGGGAATCCGTTTCGGAATATACCGCCAGTACCGATGCCGGAGAAATACCGTATGAGGTCGATGAAGAGGGAATAGCGGCCTTTGAAGAAACCTTGAGCGCCTATGGATTCGACGGAAGCAGAATAAACGAAGCAGACAGATATAATGTAAGTTTCAGACCTCTTGAATGTGATGAGGATGAAGATACCGAAAAGCATATATGCTATGTACAGCACGGTATATATTATGACGACGGATTTATAGAACTGATAGACATGGGGAATACCAGGTACATATCAGACTATACCGGCATACGCGAAAGACTTGGCATGGAGACAGAGGAATAGATGAAAAAGAAGGAGAGGTGTTATTCATGTTTTGTGAAAAGTGCGGCGCCAGACTGGAAGAGGGCGCGCAGTTCTGCGAAAAATGCGGAGCGAAAGTAAATGAGAAGGGAGGCGCAGGAGAAACAGTCCGGGCAGAGACCCGCAGCGGTTTTGAAGCAGGCGGGCCAAAAGGGAATTTTTCCGCCAATGAATTCGGCGGCCTTTTAAAATCATTTTTTAAGGATCCGGCCGCGGCTTTCAGGTCATGCGGCAGCAGGGACTACTCCATGTACGCGATGATGCTGCTTGGAGGAAAGGATCTTCTGACAGCGCTCATCTGCGCTGTTTTCAAAGATATCATAGGGAGCTATGCCACGGGATTTTACTGGATGTACGGTATCCCGGCCCCTCTTGTGTTCGTGCTCATGCTTGTGATGCTGCTCATAGGCGACTGCGGATGGCTGGGACTTTGCATAGGCCTGAGGAAGATCATAGATAAAAACGCTGATCCGAAGACGATCGTTGGCGCAGCGGCTCTGGGGCAGCTTTATCTGCCGGCCATAGCCGTGATAGGGATCATACTTATCGCAGCGTTCGGATATGTGGGAGCCTATATAGGGATCATTGCAATGATAGCTGTCATGGCATTTTTCCAGTATGAAAGCCTTACCGCGTCAAGCCCTGAAAATGAAAGAGGCAGGATGCTTTACGGAGCGGCGGGAGCGGTATTCGTATATATCATACTGTGGGTAGCGATGATGGCCATAGTTTCCAACATATACAGTTACTACGGTTTTTATTGATATTTAAAAAGGAGGAAACGGGCCGGTATATGCCCGGAAAATAAATATGATTTGTAAATATTGCGGAGCAAACAACAAGGATACGGCTAAATTCTGTAAGAGCTGCGGACGCGAGCTTACGAAGGATGAGCCAAAGGTAAGGACGTGCGAGGCCTGCGGAGCCGAAGTCAGCGACAGCGCCGTGTTCTGCAAGCACTGCGGACACAAGCTGGGCGAGAGCACGAAGGCTGCTGCCGGAGATGAGGAGACTGTTTATATCCCGGGAAACGGATCAGAGGCAGGTCCGTCCGCCAGGCAGGATGAGCGCGAGGATAAAAACAACGAAAAACAGGGAAGCGGCAATTATCAATACAGCTATAACGGTTACAGCGGCAGTTCCGGAAACAACGGGCCCGGAAGCTACGGCGGATATAACGGCACGATAACTGAGGATCAGCTTCCGGCAAAGTTCAAGCCAATAGGAGCATGGGCGTATTTTGGATGGTCGCTGCTGTTCTCCATCCCTGTTGCAGGTCTGATAGTGGCTCTTGTATTCGCTCTCGGAAGTACGGAAAATATAAACCTCAGGAATTTTGCAAGATCCATGTTCTGTTACATGGCAGTCGTGCTTATA
>CAWVKQ010000005.1:0-26486 GCA_963929955.1 Bacillota bacterium | reverse complement strand
GATATACCTCCATTATACACATTATCAAGTTCTTTACAGAGTTGCTTAAATCAAGGCTCCGCCTTGATAACTTCCCACTTATTATAGTGTACCATTATCCTTTATGCAATAGTTTTTAAGAATTTTATTCCTGCAGCCGGAGCCATTCTTCATACTTTTCTTCCAGTATATCCCTTTTTTCCTCCAATGCTCCGCTTATCTCCGCCAGTTTGACATGGTCTGTCATATTCTCTTCAAAGGAGACCTGTTCTTCCAGACTCTTTATATCATTCTCAATAGCCTGTATGTCTTTCTCCAGGCTATCCTTCCTTCTGATTAACCTTCTTTCCTCAGCTTCTCTTTCCTTCTGCAGCCGCCTCTGCTCCGCAGATGAAAGCCCGCTGCCGCAGGAGGATGATCCGTTTCTTTTTTCGTTTTCGGCCATCTGTCTTAGATACGCGCCGCCCTCTTCCGTCTGCCTTCGCTTTTCCTCATAGTAATCGTATTTGCCGAGATAGCTGACGGTCCCTTCCGACGTTAGCTCAACGATCCTTGTCGGTATCCTGTTCAGAAAATATCTGTCATGGGAAACTATGATACATGTGCCGGGAAATTCCATAAGGGCTTCTTCAAACACTTCCTTTGATTCTATATCCAGATGGTTCGTAGGCTCGTCCAGCATGAGAAGGTTCGCTCCCGAGAGCATCAGCTTCAAAAGGGCAAGCCTGGCTCTTTCTCCGCCGCTCAACGCTCCCACCTCCAAAAATACCGATTCTCCTCTGAACAGGAATCTTCCAAGTATGTTTCTCAGCTCTGTGTCCGTATAGAGCCTGTACGCATCGTGCAGCTCGTCTATGACTGTATTGGCGCTGTTCAGTCTCTGCTGCCCCTGATCGTAATATCCTGCCTGCACATTGTAGCCTATCTTTATGCGTCCTGTATCAGCCGTCAGCTCCCCCATCAGCATCCTGAGAAGCGTAGTCTTGCCTATACCGTTGGCTCCCACTATGCATACCCTTTCGCCTCTCTTTATATCCAGCTCCACATGCTCGAACAGCTTCTTCGATGATGAGCCGTAACCGAAGCTCTTTGACAGGTTTTCGGCCAGAAGCACATCGTTTCCGCTTTTGAAGTTCTCTCTGAAGGAGAGCTTCATCCTGCCCTTCTCACCTTCCGGCCTGTCTATGCGCTCCATTGCCGCAAGACGCTTTTCCCTTGAGGCTGCCCGTTTTGCCAGCTTCTCGGTACCTCTCTCCTTAAAGCGTCTTATCATGTCCTCCTGGCGACTTATCTCCTTCTGCTGCTTCTCATACCTTTTGAGATCAGCCTCGCGCCTTTTTTTCCTCTCAGATGCGTAGAAGG
This sequence comes from Bacillota bacterium, assembly GCA_963929955.1. GTDB lineage: Bacteria > Bacillota > Clostridia > Peptostreptococcales > Anaerovoracaceae > Lentihominibacter. Next base: position 25,145 of record CAWVKQ010000005.1, on the reverse strand, counting down.
TGTAGTTTCCTTCATATATGCTCAGCTTATGGTTTTCTATCTCAAATATCCTGGTCACCGTCTCATCAAGAAAATACCTGTCATGGGATACCAGAACTATTGTTCCCATGTACCCCTTAAGGTACTGCTCAAGCCATTTGAGCGTACCTATATCGAGATGGTTTGTAGGCTCGTCCAGAAAAAGGATGTCAGGCTTTTTCAGCAGTAGGCAGGCAAGGGCCAGTCTCGTCTTCTCGCCTCCGCTCAGGGTCGATATCTTCTTTTTGCAGCTGTCTTCACCAAAGGCCATACTTGACAGTATGCCTGTTATCTCGCTTTTATATGTATATCCTCCTCTGTCCCTGTAACGTTCATGGAGCACATCGTATCTTTCTATTTTCTCGTCGCGTTCCTTTCCTGTCAGTTTTTCGGCCTCGTCGAGAATATCCTTCATCTCCGTCTCCATCGCTTTCAGATCAGAAAACACAGCTTCCGCTTCCTCTATGACCGTCTTCTGCGAATCGAACCCTCCGTCCTGCTTCAGATATCCTATCCTGGTGTCCGCGGATACGAAAAACTCTCCCGATTCACAGGAGAGATCTCCGGCCAGCATCCTGAGCAGCGTGGTTTTTCCCGCGCCGTTTACTCCTATTATCCCGACTCTGTCCCCCTTGTTTATATGAAAGGAGACGTTTTCCAGTATAACATCCGTTCCGTATGTCTTTGTCAGATCCTTAGCTGATAATACTATCATATATTCTCCTTATAATTGAAGATCCGGTATGGCATCGAGCGTAAGATCGTCCCTTTCGCCTGCCGTATATCTGTAATATGCAGCGCACCCTATCATTGCGGCATTATCGGTACACATGGCGGCAGAGGGGTAAAAAAGCCCGAGACCGTTCCTCCTGCACTCCTCCTCAAACATTTCCCTGAGCCTGCTGTTGGCGGCGACGCCTCCGGCTATGACTATCCTGTCTTTTTTCATATCAATAGCGGCTTTTACCGTCTTTGCCACTATGACGTCGAGCACCGCAGCCTGAAATCCCGCGGCCACATCAGCTCTGTTTATACTGCGCCCAGCCTGCTTCTCTGAATTTATATAGTTGAGCACTCCTGTCTTTATGCCGCTGAAGCTGAAGTCAAGGCTCCCCTTTTCGAGGAACACTCTCTTGAATTCCACCTTATGCGGATCTCCTTCCCGGGCAAGCTTATCTATGAGAGGTCCTCCCGGATATCCCAGTCCCAGCACTCTCGCCACTTTATCAAAAGCTTCACCTGCCGCATCGTCTCTTGTGGACCCCAGCACACGGCATTCATTGTAGCCTGTTACCTCCACTATGTTTGTATGCCCTCCCGAAACCACCAGGGCCAGAAACGGCGGCTCAAGCTCCCTGTGTTCTATGTAATTTGCGCATATGTGTCCGTGTATGTGGTGTACGCCTATGAGAGGCTTTCCGGAGGCCAGCGCATAGGCTTTCGCGGTTGCCAGTCCTATGAGGAGCGCTCCCACAAGGCCGGGGCCGTATGTGACCCCTATCATATCCGCATCCTCAAGGGTCATTCCGGCTTCACAAAGCGCCTGATCCACGACTGCGTTTATATTCGTAAGGTGATGTCTCGATGCGATCTCCGGCACAACGCCCCCGTACTGTTTATGTATCTCTATCTGTGACGAGATGACGCTGGAGAGGACCTGGCGTCCTCCCCTCATAACCGCGCACGCCGTCTCGTCGCAGCTGGATTCTATGGCAATAGTTATAAGGTCACTGTTTTTTTTCATCTTTTACGTCCCTCTTCCAGCATTTTTTCACATTGGTTTTCACCGTTCAGATGCCTGCAATTCTCACAGGAGGTGTAATCGCTCATGCTGAACAGGTCAAAATCGTGTTTTCTTGCGAATTTTCTGCACTTTGTGGATACCAGGTTCATATTATCCCCCGCAGTCTTGTCCATAGCCTTCTCCTCTTAAACAGTTTGTTACATTTTTCAGTGTACATTACTATTATCTGTGCAGAAAGCGCTTTTTATTCCCGGGGAACTACCCGTGTCTCCACATTATGAGAGCATCCTCGCCGTTATTGAGATAATAACCCTTTCGGATCCCTTCTGTCCTGAATCCCGATTTTTCGTAAAGCCTTATGGCGGCTTCATTGGACCGACGCACCTCCAGCGTATGGTGCCGTATTCCCTTCTCAGAGGTGAATTCTATGAGTACATCTATTATGCCCTGACCGATCCTCCTGTTTCTGTAGCCCGGCATGACAGCCACATTGGTTATATGGCCTTCATCAACTACCCACCACATTCCTGCGTACCCTACAACCTTTTCATCAAGCTCAGCCACTATGTAAAAGGCTCTCGGGTTTTCTTCAAGCTCATAGATGAGAGCCTCTCTGCTCCAGGGATCGGGAAAGCACAGCTTCTCTATGCTGTAAATGGCCTCCACATCATTACGGTCAGCCTGCCTTATGGTTACGTCCGCCACTTGATCATCTCCCTCTCTCCGCTGCTTTCACCTTTTTTCAGCAGCCTTTTTCTCGGCAAGCCTTCTCTGAGCCTCCGGGATCCTCATATAGTCAGGCTCAAGCCTGCCATATGGCACTCCTCTGTTTTCCCTGAACAGCTTCACTCCGAGAAGAGCCACTGTATCGGCTCTCTGATATCTTATATCCTCACACGCCATTTCCCGGCCTTCAGGTCTGATCTCTTCTATCCTTTCACCGCAGGCATCAGTTCCATCGCCTAACAGCAATATTCGATCATATCCTTCCGCCTTCGACATGAATTCATCTATGGTGTATGGCGCGGCCTTTACTTCCTCCTCAGGAAAGCCTTCCCTTATGAAATATCCTCCTCCGTACACCTGATTCCGCCTCGCATCCAGTATCGGGCAAAGCAGAGCGCTCTCTGAACCGGTGCATCCGGCTGCCCGCGCGGCAAGCGCTTCAAGACTGGATACTCCGACGCATGGTATGTCAAGCGCCTGCGACAGAGCCCTCGCGGAAGAAACTCCTATCCTTATGCCTGTAAATGATCCCGGGCCTTTTGACACGGCTACCGCTGTCAGATCCTCAGGCTTTATGCCTCCATCCTTCAGGACCTGCTCGACCTGGGGCATAAGGTTCTGAAGGTGAGAAAACCTGTCATGCCCCTGCAGCCATGATATCACTCCGTCCTCATCTGCCAGAGCCACCGAAGCGAAAGCTCCCGTTGTTTCCAAAGCTAAAATATACATTTATATATCCGCTCCCCTTCTTCTTTTCCGTATAATATCTGTATCCTCACGGCATCTGCCGGAATAAGCTCTTCTATTTTCTCCGCCCACTCCACTGCGCATACTCCTTCGCCGTAAAAATATTCCTCATATCCAAGCTCGTACATTTCCTCCGGATCTTCTATCCTGTAAACGTCAAAATGATACAGAGGCAGTCTTCCTCCTCTGTATTCCTTGACGATATTAAACGTAGGGCTCGTGACGGTTTCCTCGATGCCCAGTCCTTTTGCCAGGGCCTTCGTGAACGTCGTCTTACCGGCTCCCAGATCTCCGTTCATGGCTATCACCGTTCCCGGCTCCGCATTTTTCGCGAATCTCTCAGCCAGCTTTTCTGTTTCCTCCGGATTTTTTACCGTAAATATCTCTTCTCTCATAGCCTATGTAGTATAACACAAATCAAAATACCGCTCAAGGACTGCCTACGGCTCCCGGAGCGGTATGAAAACCCATTGTCTGAAACGCTCTCCTGCAGCATGATCTACGCGATCCTTGCCGAGGTATCGCCGTGCAGGAATCCGGATATCCTCTTATAAAGAAGGAACGTCACGAATCCGTTTATCCCGGCTTTTATGGCGTTGAACCCGGCTATGAACGGCATCAGATCCCATACGATCTCACGTTTAACTCCCATGAACAGAGGCGTTATGATCAGATTGGCTCCTATCATAACGATGACCATGGCTGCCGTTCCGAGAACGAGCCCTGTTATCGCACCTTTTTTTGTCTTGTTTTTCTTATATACGATACCTGCTACCAGCACCAGAACGCTCGTTGCTATAATGTGCATTATTATCCCATATGCACCGCTTGCCGCGCTTACGGTCACTCCCTGCACCACAGAGGTAACCACTGTCAGCATGATTCCGGCCAGGGGCCCGAATGCAAACGTTCCCATCAGTATAGGTATATCGGCCGGATCGTATTCCAGAAACGCAACTGCCGGGAATATAGGGAAATGCACAAAATATACAAGTACTATGGATACTGCTACCAGCATCCCCATTTTCGCCAGCCTAACGGTCTTATGATTCATCTCAAATTCCTCCTTGAAGTCTTAATTATACTGCCACGCAGGCTATGTGTCAATCGGGGATCACTATCCGGTTCTTCCCTTCCCGGGAGTTTTTTCTGTTATGTTCCTCTATAAACTTCGATATTTCGGTATTTGTCGCCTCGACTTCGCGTTCAAAATCCTCTGCCGACACTTTGAAGGCTCCGCTCCCGAATATTATCATCTGTTCCAGCCTGTCTGAAGTGGCTACCCGTACATGAAAATCCCTGCTCTTTTCATGAGCTGTTTTCTCTATGTACATATCAGCCGTTTCCGCTTCCTTTGTGTAGACTATGTCCACCCCTCCCTGTCTTTCCTCGTGCCGCTCTCCTCCCTTTATCCTGTAGGCGTCAAAGACCGCTATTATCCTGCACTTTCTGTACCCGCGGTAATTTGCCAGTATGTCTATCAAAGCCTGTCTCGCCGAGTCCATGTTTATCTCTGCCAGCTCCTTCAGTTTTTTCCAGGCAAATATGATATTGTATCCGTCCACAAGGAGAAATTCCTCCTTTATCTCAGCGGGCTTTGTCTTTGCCTTTTCCCTCTCACCGGATGACAGCAGCGTTTTCTTCGGGATCACGGTTTTTTTCTTTCTTTCTCCGTAAGTCCTTTCAAATATGCGGTCAAGCTCTCTTTCCTCCTCCTTTGTGAGCTTCCGGGCAGCGTGACTTTCCTCTCTTCCGGCTTCGTTCCCGCTTATCTTCTGCCTGAGTCTTCCAACATCCATGTGAAAATGACTGTCAGCTTCATCCCATTTGACCAAGACTCCCGCCCCTCCGCGGCAGAAAATGGAGTCCGCTGTATTTTCGGCATCATCATCAGGATCATATCCGGTTTCCTCTATGACCCTTTCGCTGTCATGGCATTCTTCATATCCGTCAAAAATAAGGGAAACGCTCCCACGTCCTTTTGTATATGAGCTCACCTCAACAGGATAGTCCTTCATCTCCGATACAGGCGCACGTCCCTCTATTATGGCCCTGTCGTCTTTTATCTCCGGCTCCCTGAGCTCTCCGCTCATCTTCCCTATATCTGACATGGCTCTTCCGGCAGCTTCAGACGGCACCTCGATCCTGAAGCTGTACCACGGTTCCAGAAGGATCGACTGGGCTTTTCTCAATCCCTGTCTCACCGCCCTGTATACGGCCTGTCTGAAATCACCGCCTTCCGTATGCTTAAGATGAGCCCTGCCTCCTATAAGGGTGATCCTGATATCTGTAACAGGTGATCCTGTAAGCGCGCCCGCATGCTCCCTTTCTCCAAGATGAGTCATTATGAGCCGCTGCCAGTTTCTGTCAAGCTCGTCTTCGCTGCAAGCGGAATCAAACACAAGGCCGCTGCCCCGCTCTCCCGGCTCAAGGAGCAGGTGCACCTCCGCGTAATGACGAAGAGGCTCAAAATGCCCGGATCCTATCACAGACTTCTTTATGGTCTCCATATATGATATGGACCCTTCTCCGAAGTCCGCATCCATGTCAAAACGATCCCTGAGTATATTCTTCAGTATCTCCAGCTGTACCGGTCCCATGAGTCTCAGCTGTATCTCCTTCAGCCTTCCGTTCCATGTGACCTGCAGCTGCGGATCTTCCTCCTCAAGCTCTTTTATCCTGAGAAAGCTCTCATGTATATCGCTGCCTTCAGGAAGGTCCACTCTGTAAACAAGAGCCGGCTGCAGCACTGGCGACGACTTACGCGTCCCTGAGACTGCTTCACAGCCGAGCCTCTGACCTGCGAATGTAGCCTTGAGCCCCGCTACGGCGCATATCTCTCCCGCTGCGACACGATCCACCGTCTCGTACTTTTCTCCCGAATATATCCTTATCTGCTCTGCTTTTTCTCCTGTACTGCTCTCATCATCATCCGAAGTCACTACAGCATCCTTTACCTTAAGGCAGCCTCCCGTGATCTTCATATGTGTGAGTCTCGTTCCCCTGCTGTCTCTCGTTATCTTATATACTCTTGCCCCGAAATCCTCAGGGTAATCTCCTGCCTCTGTGAGCTCATCAAGTCCCCGCAGCAGCTCATCTATGCCCTGAAGCTTTAAAGCCGAGCCGAAAAAGCACGGGAACACTGTTCTCCTTCTTATGGCGTTTCTCAGACCTCTTAAGGAAATGCCGTCCTCTTCCGCATATTCCTCCAGAAGCTCTTCATCGCATACGGCCAGTCTCTCCATAAAGTCACTGTCGTCTGTTTTCTTCATATACGGTGAAAAATCTATGCATCCCTGATCCAGTCTTTCCGCCAGCTCCTCCCTGATCGCTTCCGCTGACACTCCGTCCATATCCATCTTGTTTATGAATATGAAAACAGGCAGCCTGTACTTTTCGAGAAGCTTCCACAATGTGACCGTATGCCCCTGGATCCCGTCTCTTCCGCTTATGACCAGCACAGCGTAATCCAGCACATCCAGCGTCCTTTCCGCTTCAGCGGAAAAATCCACATGACCCGGCGTGTCGAGCATGGTAAACTCCGTGTCTCCCCACTCTATGACAGCCTGTTTTGAGAATATGGTTATGCCCCTCGCTCTCTCCTGGCTGTCCGTATCGAAAAAGGCGTCCTTATGATCCACCCTTCCCTGCTTCCTTATGACTCCAGTCTTATAAAGAAGGGCCTCCGACAGTGTTGTCTTGCCGCTGTCCACATGAGCCAGCAGGGCTATATTTATATGCCTGGACTTACTTCCCATGAAAACATCCCCTTCCGCGCTGCCTACAGCTCATGATATTTTTTGCTTATGCCTCTGCATTTTTCAACAGGATACTTTTCCCCGTTCTTTTTTATCTTTCTCAGAATCTCGCTTTTAATGTCAAGATCCAGCCTGTCCGCAAGCATGATACAGTACGACATGACGTCCGCTATCTCATCGCTGACTTTTTTCTTATCGGGAGTTTCTCCCCACTGGTAGCATTCCAGAAGTTCTCCCGCTTCTATGGCTATGGATTTTGCCAGGTTTTCAGGTGTATGGAATTTTTCCCAGTCGCGGGCTTCATTGAATTCCCTCAGTATATTCTTTATCTCTTCCATTTCAGTTCCTCGATCTCAAGCCGCTTCATCTGGCCAGAGCCACGGCCTCCACCTCGCACAGCACATCCTTGGGGAGAGTCTTCACCGCCACGCATGAACGTGCCGGCTTTTCCGTGAAAAATTCGGCGTAAACTTCATTGAACTCTCCGAAATCATTCATGTCCTTCAGAAAACATGTGGTCTTTACCACATCATCGGCAGATACGCCGGCCTCCTCCAGGACTGCCGTAAGATTTCTCATTACCCTGTAAGCCTGAGCCTTTATGTCTCTTCCTTCTATTTCTCCTGTCTCCGGATCGAGAGGTATCTGCCCCGATGTAAATACCATGCCGCCTGCTATCACTGCCTGTGAGTACGGTCCCACCGCATCGGGAGCGTTCCCTGTATATACCTTTACTATCCTGTTCATTTTCCTGCCTCCTTTATCTCATTTCTCTGAGGAAGGCCTCATACGCCAGCCTTGCCTCGTATATATCCACCTTGCTGGCCACTTCGTAAGGCGCGTGCATATTCTGCACCGCTATGCCGCTGTCTATTACCTCCATGCCGTAGTTTGCCAGTATATAAGCTATCGTGCCGCCTCCGCCCTGATCGACCTTGCCAAGCTCTGATGTCTGATAGCATATGTCCCTGTCATCCAGTATCTTTCTAAGCTTTGCTATATATTCCGGGTTCGCATCATTGGAGCCTGATTTTCCTCTGGCCCCCGTGTATTTGTTGAATGTTATCCCCTTTCCGAAATAGGCGCAGTTGTTCTTCTCCATGACGGAAGGATAATTGGGGTCAAAGGCCGCGCTCACATCCGAAGAAAGGACTCTTGATCTTCCGAGAGCTCTTCTGAGAGCCAGCTCACTGTAGCAGCCTGCTCTGTCCATTACCTCTGCCACTGTGTTTTCAAAGAAGCGGGACTGCATCCCCGTCGCTCCGACGCTCCCGATTTCCTCCTTGTCCACCAGCAGGCAGACGCATGTCATTTCCGGAGCCTCTTTCAGCGCGAAAAGCGCTTCCGCCGATGGATAGGCGCACACTCTGTCATCCTGTCCGTACCCTATTATCATACTGCTGTCTATACCGTAATCTCTGGCCGGACCGGCAGGGACCGCTTCAAACTCCGCTGACTGAAAATCCTCTTCATCCATGCCGTATTTTTCTTTCAGTATCCGGAGGATGTTTTGCTTTACAGGCTCCTTGTCTTCATTCTCAAGAGGCATACTGCCTGCCAGTATATTCAGATCCTCTCCCTCAACGACCTTAGCTCCCTTCTTCTGAAGCTGATCGGCCGAAAGATGTATGAGCAGGTCGGATACTCCCATCACAGGATCGTTCTCATCTTCGCCTATGGTGACATTTACAGACGTGCCGTCTTTTTTTACGACCACTCCGTGAAGCGCCATCGGTCTTGCCACCCACTGATACTTCTTCACTCCTCCGTAGTAGTGGGTATCCATCATGGCAAGCTCCGTATCCTCATAAAGAGGATTTTGCTTGAGATCCAGTCTCGGCGAGTCTATATGAGCGCCCAGTATATTCATCCCGGCCTCAAAGCCTTCTTTTCCTATGTGAAAAAGAGCCATTATCTTGTTCATTGAGACAGCGTAGACCTTATCTCCGGCTTCAAGGCTCCCGCCCTCTGCCATAACCTCTTCCAGATCTCTGTATCCCAGGCTTTCAGCCCTTCTGACAACAGTCTCCACACATTCTCTTTCAGTCTTGCAGCTGCTTATGAATCTTCTGTATCCTTCGCAGAAGCCGAATACTTCCTTTAAGCCTTTTTCATCGTACTTTTTCCAGGCCGTCTTTCTTTCCATCATATCACTCCTTTGTTGCTTTTCTACATAATATCAGCATAACCCCAACAGATGATTTTAGCAAGAAAAATCCGGCAGTTTCCGTCTAAACGGATCACCGCCGGATAACAGTCCTGTATCTACAGATCGAATTCAGGGTTTATTGCGTAAAAATTGTTTGAATTGAGGTTATCCTGTACGTTTCTCAGAGCTTCTCCGAATCTCTGAAAATGAACAAGCTCCCTCTCTCTGAGGTATCTTATGGGATCTATGACATCAGGATCGTCTACCATTCTCAGAATGTTGTCGTAAGTGGTCTTTGCCTTCTGCTCCGCCGCCATATCTTCAGTAAGATCCGTTATGGCATCTCCCTTTGAGGCAAAGGCCAGCGCGTTAAAGGGGAATCCGGCAGCCGCCTGAGGGTAGATGCCTGCGGTATGATCCACAAAGTAGGTCTCAAATCCCGCTTCCTTCACCTGCTCGACAGTCATGTTCCTTGTAAGCTGGTGTATTATGGCGCTCACCATCTCAAGATGAGCCAGCTCCTCTGTTCCCACATCGGTAAGAGTCGCTATGGCGCTGTCGTAAGGCATGGAGTATCTCTGAGAGAGATAACGCTGTGAAGCGGCCAGCTCGCCGTCGGGCCCTCCCACCTGACTTATAATGAATTTGGCTATGGCAGGATTGGGATTCTTGATGTTTACCGGGTATTCCAGTCTCTTTTCGTAAGTCCACATGATCTAATCCTCTCCTTCCCACGGCCATGGGCCCTTTATCCAGGACCAGCCGTCCTTTTCAGTCTGAACTCCGCTTATATCGAGAGGCCCGTAAAGATCCTCGTATTCCTTCCTGGCTGAAAGATACTGCCCTCTGGCGTTTCGAAACATTTCCGCAGCCTGCGGGCTTTCCGGCTGATTATTGAGATAAAGCCCCAGCTCTGTCATCATAAAGCCCATCTGCTGTATATTTCTCAAAAGCTCTGTCTTCGGCGTCATCTCGCTCCACCTCCGTTAAAGGGCAGGTCCAGTCTCGGAAACAGCGTTCCTGCCTTTAGGGCGCTCGCCGGATCGTACGGCTGTTCCCATGGCTGCATGGGAACGTACGCCATGGCGAGCGGCCATGTTTCAAAGTCGCAGCTTCTCGGTATGGGGCTCCCCTGAGAAGGGCAGCACGGGTACCCGTCGCCGCAGTATATAGATACGCCTCCTTTGAGGCTGCTGTTGCAAACCAAAATAAAAATCTCCTTTCACATCAGTATGATATATGATATGAAAGGAGAAGCGACTTCGTTAATCCTGATCGCGATCCCAAATCTAAAGGCCCTTTAAATATTCTGTTTCCTCCGGCGTCAGCTTCCTGTAATGACCCTCCATGAGCCTTCCCAGACGTATTTTGCCTACAGCTGTCCTCTCCAGCTCAATGACCCTGCTGCCCACTGCCGCGAACATCTTTCTCACCTGGCGGTTCTTTCCCTCGTGTATCTTTATCTCCACTACAGCCCAGGTTTTCGTCTGCTTCAGTACCTTTACCTCTGCGGGAGACGTCACGAATCCCCCTATATCGACTCCTCTTCTCAGCTTCGCCAGCCGCGCATCCGATATCACTCCCTTTACCTTTGCCACGTACGTCTTTGTGACCTCGTGCTTCGGATGTGTGAGAGTGTAGGCAAGCTCTCCGTCATTTGTCATTATGAGCAGACCCGATGTATTGTAATCCAGACGTCCAACGGGAAAAAGCCTCTCAGGTATGTCCTTTACCAGATCCGCCACGATCGCCCTGTCCTTTTCATCGTTCATGGATGTGATATATCCGACGGGCTTGTTCAGGGCGATATATACGTTCCTGGACACTGCTTCTATTCTCCGTCCGTTCACATATACCACGTCTCCCTCTCTGACATTGTATCCCAGCTCCCGCATGGCAGCCCCGTTTATCTTCACGTTGCCGTTTATTATAAGCTCATCAGCCTTCCTCCTGCTGCATATACCTGCGGAGGCGATGTATTTGTTAAGTCTCATATCCTCTTCCTTTCGCCGTTACCCTATGATTTTATCACATCGACCATATTTACGGAAGACAAATCCTCTCTGTAGTATTATAATGGTTGTGATATATAAGAACAGGAGAAACCATAATGAAGGACAGATTTTACAAACTGAAGCTGCAGCTTGATTCTCTGGCTGTATTTTCACAGATAAAAAAAGACCCTGTGATCAGGAAGCTGCGAAAGCTTCTTACCGCTGTATGCCGCGAAGATACCGAGACAGCGGTATCCAGGTACGGCTCCTTTGCCGCGGCTCTTTTCCCTCACACTTCAAGCCTTACGAAATATGTCAGCGAAAAGGTCCTTGAGGACGACAACTTCTATGTAAAGGAAAAGGCTGCCGGAAACCCTACCGACCCTGAGGCCGACAAGGCTGCTGACATGGAGCTTTCGATACTTCAGAGCATATGCGATCTTAAGGCTGAACATGTAGCGGCCGCCATTGATTACGACGGTTTCCTGCCGGCCTGGCGCACAGAGCCCTCTGATATGAAGAAGGATTTTGATGAAAAGCTTAAAAACATAAAATACACAGGATACGGTATGTATGCCCGGTATTCGTTCTTCAGACTGTCCGAAGGCCGGATAGTTCCCGTGGCTCATCCGGACTATCAGCCCCTTGAAAGCCTCTTCGGCTATGAAAGAGAAAGAGAGCTCATAATAAAAAATACAGAAGCGCTCGTGGACGGTACAGGAGCAAGCAATATGCTCCTTTACGGAGACGCCGGCACCGGCAAGAGCTCCTCCGTAAAGGCTGTTGCCGCTCACTTCGCACCCGGCGGTCTGAGAATAATAGAGGTGAAAAAAAATCAGCTGTATCAGATACCTTCCGTCATGGAGGAGCTGGCCTCCAACCCTCTCAAGTTCATCCTCTTTATAGATGATCTGAGTTTTTCCGGCAATGACGATAATTTCTCAGCTCTGAAGGCCACTCTGGAAGGCAGCATCTCAGGCTGCGGCGACAACTGTGTCATCTACGCCACCAGCAACAGGAGACATCTTGTCAAGGAATCCTTCGCCGACAGAGCGGGAGACGAGCTCCACTTCAACGACACCATGCAGGAGACCATGAGCCTTGCCTCAAGATTCGGTCTTTCCGTGACGTTCCAGAAGCCTGACAAGGAAGAGTATCTCAATATAGTAAGATCTCTTGCAAGAGAATACGGCATAGACATGGATGAGCATGAGCTTTTCAAAAAAGCAGAGGCTCATGCCATAAGAAAGAACGGAAGAAGCCCGAGGACCGCAAAACAGTTCATCGAGCTTCTCAAGATCGGTATATGATATCATCTTTTTTGCCGAGCTTTAAAGCGGCCTCCATGAGAGGCCCTTTTTCGTTTGGGACGTCTCCGTCTATGACCTGCCTCAGAAGCTCCCGCAGTATCATTCCCACCCGGGGGCCCTTCTCTATGCCCGCGGAGATAATATCCTCTCCTCCCACGGCCATGTCCCGAAGGGTGAAGCATTCGCCGCGGGCTATTATGTCCTCCATGATCATTCCCGCATCCACGAACTTTTTCATCAGCTCTCCGCTCATGTTGCCTGTTGCAAGGTTATCCGCTTTTTTAAGCTCCAGTATTTCAAATGTCACCTCCGGCGTGAACCTCTCCATGAGCCTTTTGAGAACAGCCCTGTCTCTTTCGAACCTGACTCCGTGGCTGCCTATGATGGTGACGACTCTTTTTCTCATGGATCCGTCGGCTCTGAGCCGTCTCAGCATTTTGTCCGCCATAACGGCTCCCGCCTGTCCGTGGCCCCTGAAATGTCTCATGCCTGACATGTCCTCAGTGCATGTGGCAGGCTTTCCCATATCGTGAAACAGCGCCGCCATCCTCATATACCCTGTATTTTTTTTCGTAGTCACGACAGCTTCCATTGTCCTTATGCAGTGTTCCAGCACATCGTATCTGTGATATGGGTTCTTCTGCGAAAACCCCTTCATGGCTCCAAGCTCCGGTATGAATACTCTCAGTATATCCACGTATCTGCGAACAGCCTGTCCCGCGCAGCTTCCCTTCAGGGTCTTCATGAACTCTTTCAAAAGCCTCTCGGCTGATATGTTTTCAAGGAGTCCGCTTTTTTCAAAGGCCGCTCTCCGCGTCAAAGGCTCCATGTCAAACCCGAAAGCCGCTGCAAACCTTACGGCGCGCGCTATCCTCAGCCCGTCTTCCGAAAATCTCTCTTCCGGATCTCCGACAGCTCTTATGATGCCCCCTGCCAGATCTCCCCTTCCTCCAAAGGGATCTACTATCCGGCCTCTCGCATCCATAGCCATGGCGTTCATTGTGAAATCCCGGCGCTTGAGATCCTCCCGGAGAGAGCTTATAAAATCCACACTGTCAGGATGCCTGCTGTCGGAATATCCCCCGTCGCGCCTGTAGGTCGTTATCTCAACTCGGCTTCCCGAAAAGGGCATTATCACAGTCACAGTGCCGTGAGCTATACCGGTATCCACTGTTTTCCATCCGTTGAACACGTCTTTGACTTCATCGGGCAGAGCGTTGGTCGTCACGTCTATATCTCCTTCTCCGTCCGGGACTACCGCGCCGCGCCCCTCTATTCCCGCTGTTTCTCTCATGATCTCGTCTCTTACGCAGCCCCCGGCAAAATATCCTTCGTAGCCTGCCGCCTCCAGCATATCCAATATGATCTTTTCAGGTCTTTCTGTGAGCTTCATCATAGTTAGATTATACCATATCGCGCCATTTGCCATGAGGTTTTTCATATGGTATTATTAAGAAAAAATGCAAAGGACAATATAAAAATGACTGAAAGCCGCATATTGTACGAGAAAAAATTACGTGAGCACAGGAGAGCTCTTCACATGATACCTGAGCTGGACAGAGAGCTTCCTGAAACGAGAAAATACCTTCTGTCCGTTCTGCAAAGGCTGGACTGCACCATAACGCCTGTATGCGGTGACGGTCTGTGCGCGTTTTTCGATAAGGGTATGAAAGATACATTCGCATTCCGCGCCGATATGGACGGCCTTCCCTTAGACGAACAGAATATCTGCGGGTACGCCTCCGTTCACAGCGGACGTATGCATGCCTGCGGTCACGACGGTCACATGTCCATGGTACTTACGCTTGGAGAATATATAAACTCCGCATCATCCGCGGAGCACAATGTCCTTCTCATATTCCAGCCTGCGGAGGAGACTCTGGGAGGCGCTGAGGAGATATGCAGGACAGGCATACTGAAAAAATACAATGTTACGAGAGTTTTCGGCATACACCTCTGGCCGTTTATTGAAAAATCCCATATAGCATCAAGGCCGGGAGCCTTTATGCCCAGATCCGCTGAGGTAAACATACATGTCCGGGGCAAGGCCGCTCACGGCACCGCTCCATATGAAGGCCTCGATGCCCTTTATATAGGCGCATCCATCATACGCGACATATATATGAAGCATTCCGAAAGGCCGGGAGCCATCCCGCATTTTTCTCACAACAGGGGAGACCTTCCAAAGGCTCCCGAGACTCCTCCCGAGAAAAGGACCCTCATACATTTCGGAAAAATGGAGAGCGGTTACGCGAGGAATGTGGTCTCGGATTACTCACACATACTGGGGACCGTCAGAGCCTTCTGCGATGAAGATTTCAGACAGATCACCGATCTCATAAGGCAGTGCGCGCGCGAAGCCGAATCAGTATACGGAAGCCCCGTCGAATTCACGTGCAGCAGCGGATATCCTCCGGTTATAAACGACCGTGAGCTTTACGAAAAGATACGCCCGGTCCTCGACAGCCTGCCGTCATACACACATATGGAGCTCCCTCTTATGATATCCGAGGACTTTTCATTTTACGGCCTCTTTGCGCCTGCTGTGTTTTTTATCCTCGGTACAGGTACAGGCATACCTCTTCACAGCAGCGATTTTGACTTTGACGAGGATATACTTTACGCGGGTCTCGATCTTTACCTGAGGCTCCTTCGGATAGGATGAAAGGATCATATATGTACAGGATCTTTATAGTTGAGGATGACGACGTCATAGCCGGTGAAATAGCCCGCCGCCTGGAAAGCTGGGGCTTTAAGGTCTTTATATGCGATGATTTCAGGAATGTGCTGTCTCAGTTTATCGCCTGCGACCCTCAGCTCGTACTCATGGACATATCGCTGCCGTTTTTTAACGGATATCACTGGTGCAGTGAAATACGCGGCGTGTCCCAGGTGCCTGTAATGTTCATTTCCTCCGCGGGAGATGATATGAACATCATAATGGCAATAAATATGGGAGCTGATGATTTCGTCTCAAAGCCGTTTGATATGGATCTGCTCCTTACAAAGATACAGGCTCTCCTCAGAAGGGCCTATGATTTCAATGCCAGGAACACCGGTATAATGCAGCACAGAGGCGTGATGCTCAACACTGCCTCCTGCACAGTGTCATTTGGAGACAAAAAGGCGGAGCTTTCCAAAAATGAGAACAGGATACTCTCCATACTGATGGAAAACAAGGGCCGCTCCGTTTCCCGGGACACGCTCATGAACAAGCTTTGGGAGACAGATTCCTTTGTTGACGAGAACACGCTTTCCGTCAATGTGACCCGCCTCCGTAAGACGCTTGCTTCCATAGGCATATCTGATCTCATAAAGACGAAGAAAGGCATAGGTTATATAATAGAATGAAGCTTAAATACATAGGAAAATGCCTGCTTTTATATGCAAGAAGCAGACTGAGGCTGATCTGCCTCCTTCTTTTCTTTGCCCTTGTGTTCGCTTTTATCTTCAATCTCTACAGCCTCCCCCGGGATGCCGTTCTGTACGCCTCAGTGCTCTGCGCCTGCATCGGAGTCATCGCTGCCGCAGCTGACTTCATAGGCTTCTGTTCAAGACACAGGGCTCTCATGATCATAGACAGGAACATAGGTATATCTCTGAACGGCCTTCCTGAGCCAAGAGGTCCCATTGAGGAGGCTTACCAGAAGCTTCTTGAGGATCTCTTCGCATCTCAGAGCCGCCTCATAACAGAAACCGAAGAGGCAAGGGAGCATATGTCTGATTACTATACAATGTGGGTCCACCAGGTGAAGATCCCTATTTCAGCTATGCGCCTGCTCATGACCGAAGAGGAAAAAAATTCACCTCTCGGAGCGGAGCTCTTCAAAATAGAGCAATACGTGGAAATGGCCCTGTCATACATACGCCTTGAATCCGAAACAACCGATTATCTCTTTAAGGAGTATGAGCTTCTGCCTGTTGTAAAGCAGGCCGTCAGGAAATATGCTCCTCTTTTCATCGCCAAAAAGATAAAGCTCCACATAGCTCCCATGGACATATCGGTTGTCACTGACGAGAAATGGCTTCAATTCGTCATAGAACAGATACTCTCCAATGCCCTCAAGTACACGAAAAGCGGTTCCATATCCATATATACCGTCCGCCCTCAGACTCTCGTCATAGAAGACACGGGAATAGGCATAGAGCCCGAAGACATAGCGCGTCTGGGAGAAAAGGGATTCACAGGCTATAACGGCCGCCTTGATAAAAAATCCACAGGTCTGGGTCTTTATCTGTGCAGGGAGATCCTCGGCCGTCTGTCCCATGCCATACGGTTCGAATCCGTTCCCGGCAAAGGCACCAGGGTCTATATAGATCTTTCCAGACGGGACATGATGCATGAATAGATCCCAGTCTTTCAAAATTGAAAGACTGGCCGCCTCAATGAAAGACAGATAAATGGCACTGTCTTTTTTTCTTTGATATTATGTCAATGTAAACAAAGACAGGAAGGACGAAGCGCCGCGGCACGTCCCTTTATCAAAGCTTAAGGAGGAATGAAAATGGCTGTTTTGGAAGTCAGAAACCTTAAAAAAATATACACTACACGATTCGGCGGAAGCAGCGTGCAGGCTCTGACCAACGTATCCTTTTCGGTAGAGGAGGGTGAATACGTAGCAATAATGGGAGAATCCGGCTCAGGCAAGACCACTCTGCTCAACATACTCGCGGCTCTCGATAAGCCTACAAGAGGCCAGGTGTTCCTTCAGGGAAAAGATATAACCGCCATAGGTGAAAAGCAGATCTCTGCCTTCAGAAGGAACAATCTGGGCTTCGTGTTCCAGGATTTCAATCTACTGGACACGTTCAACCTCATGGATAACATACTTCTTCCGCTGGTTCTTTCAGGCAAAAAATACCATGAAATGAACAAGCTCTTAAAGCCTCTCGCAGCCAGACTTGGCATATCGGATATACTTTACAAATACCCTTACGAGGTCTCGGGAGGTCAGAAGCAGAGAGCCGCCATAGCAAGGGCTCTCATAACATCGCCTCGCCTCATCCTTGCCGATGAGCCCACGGGAGCTCTGGACTCGAAAGCTGCTGACGATCTTCTCCGGCTTTTCAGCGACATAAACAGGGACGGCCAGACCATCATAATGGTCACTCACTCGGTAAAGGCAGCCAGCCATGCCGGCAGAGTGCTTTTTATCAGCGACGGCGCCATATTCCATCAGATATACAGAGGCACGTCCACATCCGAAGCCATGTTCCAGAAGATATCGGACACATTGACTGCTATGGCGACAGGCGGTGATTTCAATGATTAAGCTGTATCCATCCATGGCTCTTACCAATATAAAAAGCAGCCGCAGAACGTACATACCTTACATGATATCAAGCATAATAACAGTAGCCATGTTCTACATAGTCTGCTCTCTCGCGACAAACGACGGGCTGGGAAGCCTGTGGGGAGGCGACATCATACGATCCTACATGGGCATGGGCGTATGGATAGTGGCCCTTTTCGCGGTCATATTCCTGTTCTATATAAACAGCTTTCTCATAAAGAGAAGAACAAGGGAGTTCGGCCTGTACAACATACTCGGCCTTGAAAAGCGCCATATCGGAAAGATCATCGGCTTTGAGACGCTCTATTCGTTTATCATATCCATGCTTTTCGGCATCGGCGCGGGGATAATCCTAGACAAGCTGATGTACCTGATCATACTGAAGATGCTGGACGCTTCCATACCAATGGGATTCTACGTATCAGGCTCCGCCATCTTCCTTTCTCTGGTACTGTTCGGCGCAATCTTCCTTCTGATATTCCTCAACTCCATCAGGCACATCAGAAGCGCCAATCCTGTGGAGCTTCTCCGCAGTGAATCAGCCGGGGAAAAGGAGCCGAAAGCCAAATGGATAATAGCCGTCCTTGGCGCCGCGTGTCTTGCAGCCGGATATATCATAGCCCTTACAACAGAAAATCCCGTATCAGCCTTCGCTTATTTCTTCGTAGCCGTGGGACTTGTAATAATCGGAACATATATGCTTTTCACAGCGGGCAGCATAGCTTTGCTGAAGCTTCTCAAGAAAAACAAAAGCTACTATTATAAGGCGAAGCACTTTGTCAGCGTATCAGGCATGATGTACAGGATGAAGCGGAACGCCGTAGGTCTTGCCAACATATGTGTTCTTTCCACAATGGTCCTTGTGACCGTGTCGGCTACCATATCGGTCTACGCCGGCATGCAGGACTCCATAAACAACAGGTACCCAAGCGAGATAAACATCTCAGCCGCTGCAGATGATCCGTTTTTTGAAGAGGCTGTGGATATGACAGAAAACGCCTTTGCGGGCGAGGGGCTTGAAACTACGGATCATATACAGTACAGGAGCCTGACTGTTTCCGCTGTAAAGGATGGCGGCAGTCTCGTGACCGATACATCACGCTACGAAGGCATGGCGGCCTTTGATGCCTACAACAGGCTCATGAATCTTGTATTCGTCCCTCTTGAGGATTACAACAGATGCATGAACATGCATCAGGTATTAAACGACGGCGAAGTGCTGGTATACTCCAACAGGGGCGAGCTCAGCGAAAAGACTATAAGCATAATGGGCCTCGATTTCAAAGTAAAGAGCGCTCTGAAATCATTTATGAAAAGCGGCAGCGCGGCGGCCAACATAACAAGCAGCTATTTCATAGTCGTAAAGGACATGGAGGTAATGGATGATCTCTACAGGGCCAATGCAGAGGCTTTCGGAGATATGCACAGCGATATCATCATAGATTACATGGCTGATGTAAAAGGAGATATTGAGAAAAACAGGGATAAGATAATGGCTGCATACGATACGTCCGTAAACGGGCTCGAACAGCTCATCGACCGCTACGGTTTTCACGGCACAATAGAATGCCGTACAGCTGAGGAGGATAATTTTCACGATACATTCTCAGGCCTCTATTTTCTCGGCAGCTTTCTCAGCGTTCTTTTCACCATGGCAGCCATACTGATAATGTACTACAAGCAGATAACGGAGGGCTATGAGGATAAAAAACGCTTTGAGATACTTCAGAATGTAGGTATGAGCCACAGAGAGGTAAAGAGAACGATAAATTCACAGGTACTGACAGTCTTCTTCCTTCCTCTCATAACAGCCGGCGTGCATGTAGCCTTTGCCTTCCCGTTCATGTTCAGGATACTTATGCTGCTCAATTTCTTTGACAGGAAGCTGTTCGCCTTATGCACCGCAGGCACATTCCTGGCGTTCGCCCTGCTGTACGTTGTTATATACAGGCTCACAGCCAGACTTTACTACGGAATAGTGAAAAAATAAGAAGAAATCACCGGATAACAGTATAACCCATGGATAAGGTGGAGAAGCGCCGTATTTTCGGCGAATCTTCACCTTTTCTCCATTTGAAATAATTATTCTTTTATGATACTCTTGTCCTATGCTGGGATATGTAAAAATAGAAAAAAGCGAACTGAAGGTTCGCGAATACGAGGTGTACTGCGGATATTACTGCGGGATATGCAAATCCATAGGCGCAAGATACGGCCAGCTCCCCAGGATGGTGCTGAGCTATGACGCCGCTTTTCTCGCCCTTACGCTTGCATCCCTTGACGATACTCCGGATGCTCCTTCCCAGGAGCACTGCATCGTACACCATATAAACAAGAAGACAGTGATACGAAACAGGGCGGTTGATTACGCTGCCGATGTGATGCTGATCCTCGCCTGGTACAAGATGCTTGATGATGTCAGCGATGAGGGAAAGACCTCTGCCAGAGCAGCTTCCCTTGTTTTTCGCCGTACTCACAGGAAACTGCTTTCTGCATATCCTGAGCTTTGTTCGGTGATCGAGGATCGACTTTCTGAGCTTTCGGCACTGGAAAAGGACAGGTGTCCCAGCCTCGATGCAGCTGCGGAAGCATTCTCCATGATAATGGAAGCGCTGTTCGTATACGGCATAAGAGCCCTTTACGGCGATGATTCATACAGTGACTGGCGTCTTGAGCCGGAAGACGCTGAGCTTACGCCGGCTCAGCTCCTGGCAAAGCTGGGGTATCACATGGGCAAGTGGATATATCTGACGGATGCTGCCGACGATATAGAAGAAAACATCGAAAGCGGCGCTTACAACCCCCTCCTTTTCCGCTTTGAGCGCAGAGATGACGAAAGCCCCTCAGCCTTCAGGCAGCGAATACAGGAGCCGCTCAGCTTCAATCTTTACCATTATCTTGCCATGGCTGCCAAATGCGCTAATTTACTTGATATTAAGAAAAATAAAGGTATAATAGAGAATGTGATCTACTTGGGAATGAACAGGAAGACCGAGGAGATCATATCCATGAATCAAAAAGGAGAGACAGATGAACCCATATGAAGTCCTGGGAGTATCCGAAGGAGCTTCCGAAGAAGAAATAAAAAAAGCCTACAAGGAACTTGTAAAGAAGTATCATCCCGACAGATACCAGAACAATCCTCTTTCCGATCTGGCCGAAGAAAAGCTTCAGGAGATCAACGAAGCCTATGACATGCTCATGAAGGGTCAGGGAAGAAGCGGCGGCGGAGGCGGCTATGCTGATTACGCCCAGGTGAGAAGACATATAGATTCCGGCAATCTCAGAGCTGCTGAAAAAATTCTAAACAGCACCCGCGACAGAAGCGCGGAATGGTTCTTTCTTTCCGGTATGCTGTCATACAGGAAGGGCTGGTACGATGATGCCGTAAACAAGCTTCAGACAGCTACGAGCATGGATCCAAACAATATAGAATACAGTCAGGCATACGGCCGTATAGTAAATATGGGGGGACAATATCAGAATCAGGCATACGGCAGAGGCTACGGCAGGAACGATGATATGTGCTGTCAGGCTCTCCAGTGCTACATATGCCTTGACTGCTGCTGTAACGAGATATAACAACCGCCTCAGGGAAAGGATGGTAAATTTGAAAAACACAAAAACATCAAAGCTGGCTCTCGGAGGTATCTGCCTGGCTCTGACCGTGGTGTTCATGTTTGCGGGCTCCATAGTTCCCGGCATAGAGCTGACCTTATTTGCCGTAAGCTCGCTCTTTACCGCTGTGATGATATTGGAGACTGATGTGCGAGGCGGCCTCATACTCTTTGCGGGCGCGTCCATCCTGGGATTCATTCTGGTTCCCAATAAAGCGGCTGTTATCCCTTATATATTTTTCTTCGGATATTACGGGATACTCAAGTTCTATATCGAGAAGCTGCCCAAAGCCGTCCTTCAGATCACGGTCAAGGTGCTTTTCTTTGCCGCAGTCATGTGTACAGGCATCTTCGGTCTCAAGGAGCTTTTCTTTGCGGGCATCGATATACCGAACGCGCCTGCTATCGTGCTTATAATCGGCGGCACGGCCATACTGCTTCTGTACGATTACATCTATACTCTTATAATAAACTTCTATATACACAGGATCAAAAACAAGGGACTTGACAATATGAAGCTGAGCTGAGGCTCAGACACGTATCTGCGATAAAAAGAACGGAAACGCCGTTTACCGGTCGTTTCCGTTCTTTCTGCGTTATCGTGTCCTTATTCAGCAGTAAAGCTGAGCTTCTCGCCGTCGCTGTCTATTATCACATTGTCTCCATCCTTAACGGTGCCCTTTATAAGCTCTCCCGCCAGCTCCGTTTCCACGTTTCGCTGGAGGAATCTCTTGACAGGTCTTGCTCCGTATGCCGCATCGTAGCTTTCGTCTGCAATGTATTTCTTGGCTCTGTCTGTAAGGGTGAGGCTTATGTTCCTCTCTTCGAGACGCTTTTCTATGTCTTTCATGGCTATATCTATTATCCTTACTATCTGATCCTCTGTGAGAGGCGAGAATACCACTATCTCGTCTATCCTGTTGAGGAATTCAGGCCTGAAGTATTTCTTGGTCTCATCCTCCACCTTCTGCTTTACCTCAGGGCTTACGGTCCCGTCTTTGTTTATTCCGTCTATAAGGTAATTGCTCCCTATATTTGATGTCATTATGACTATTGTGTTCTTAAAGTCCACGGTCCTGCCCTGATTGTCCGTAAGCCTTCCGTCGTCAAGAAGCTGCAGCAGTATGTTGAACACATCCGGATGAGCCTTTTCTATCTCGTCGAAAAGTATTACGCTGTAAGGCTTTCTCCTGACTGCCTCGGTGAGCTGTCCTCCTTCATCGTATCCCACGTATCCCGGAGGCGCTCCCACAAGTCTTGATACGGAGTGCTTTTCCATGTATTCGGACATATCTATACGTATCATATTCTTCTCGGAGTCAAAGAGCGCTTCGGAAAGAGCCTTTGCCAGCTCTGTCTTCCCCACTCCCGTAGGTCCCAGGAATATGAAGGATCCTATAGGCCTGTTTTCGTCCTTGAGCCCGGCTCTTGCTCTGAGCACCGCCTCGGCTACGGCCTTGACGCCTTCCTCCTGTCCTATGACACGCCTGTGAAGTATCTCCGGAAGCTTCAGCAGTTTTTCCCTTTCGCTTTCAACAAGCTTGCTTACAGGTATGCCTGTCCATCCTGATATTACCTCGGCGATTTCCTCTTCGGTGACTTCTTCCTTCAGAAGCCTTCCTTCCTTCGGATCCGCGTCCTCAGCCTTTTCTTTTTCCGCCTCCAGCTTCTTCTCAAGATCAGGCAGGGTCCCGTACTTAAGCTGAGCCAGCTTCTCAAGATCGTAGTTTCTCTCAGCCTCTTCCATCTGGTGCTTTACATCTTCTATCTGCTGTTTGAGCGCCTTTGAGGAGCTTATGGCTTTCTTTTCGCTCTCCCACTGGGCTCTCATGGCATTGCTCTCGTCTCTGAGATGAGAAAGCTCCTTTTCAAGAGTATCGAGTCTTGCCTTGGATCCGGCATCCGTCTCCTTGCTAAGAGCCTGCTTTTCTATCTCCAGCTGCATTATTTTTCTCGATATCTCATCGAGCTCCGCCGGCATGCTGTCTATCTCTGTCCTTATCCTGGCTGCCGCTTCATCCATTAGGTCTATGGCCTTGTCCGGAAGGAACCTGTCGCTTATATATCTGTCGGAAAGTGTGGCGCATGCTATGAGCGCTCCGTCGGTTATCCTTACTCCGTGATGTATCTCAAATCTCTCCTTGAGCCCTCTCAATATGGAAATAGTGTCCTCCACCGTAGGCTGATCCACCATTACCTTCTGGAATCTTCTTTCAAGAGCTGCATCCTTTTCTATATATTTTCTGTACTCGTCCAGAGTAGTCGCTCCTATACAGTGAAGCTCGCCTCTTGCCAGCTTTGGCTTGAGCAGGTTACCCGCGTCCATGGCGCCTTCGCTCTTCCCGGCTCCCACTATATTGTGTATCTCATCAATGAACAGAATTATCCTTCCCTCGGACTTTTCTATTTCATTGAGCACAGCCTTAAGTCTCTCTTCAAATTCGCCTCTGAATTTGGCTCCCGCTATAAGAGCTCCCATATCGAGGGCAAATATGGTCTTATCCTTAAGGCCTTCAGGCACGTCTCCGTTCAGTATCCTCTGTGCGAGACCCTCAACGACAGCCGTCTTT
This sequence comes from Bacillota bacterium, assembly GCA_963929955.1. Taxonomy (GTDB): domain Bacteria; phylum Bacillota; class Clostridia; order Peptostreptococcales; family Anaerovoracaceae; genus Lentihominibacter. Next base: position 1,218 of record CAWVKQ010000005.1, on the reverse strand, counting down.
CCTACGCCCGGCTCCCCTATGAGCACCGGATTGTTCTTTGTCCTCCTGGAAAGTATCTGTATCGTATGCCTTATTTCACTGTCTCTTCCTATTACAGGATCCAGCTTTCCGTCTCTTGCCATCTCAACAAGATCTCTTCCGTATTTGTTTAGAGCGTCGTAATTTTCCTCCGGATTCTGGCTTGTCACTCTCTGATTTCCCCTGACCTTATTGAGGGCGTCGAGGAATTTGTCTCTCGTTATACCGTGCTTTTTGAATATGGCGGCTGACGGTGTGTTTCTCTCGTCCAGCAGCGCCATATAAATATGCTCGACGCTGACGTATTCGTCCTTCATCTTTTCGGCTTTTTTCTCAGCATTGAGGAATATCTGCTGCAGTCTCCTGGTGGAATACATGGATTCCGCGCTTCCCGAAACCTTCGGAAGCTTGTCTATCTCCGCTTCCAGCTCTCCGATCATCTCTCCCGTATTGACTCCCATGAATTTCAGGAGCTTTGGTATGAGCCCGTCCTTTTGCATGAGCAGAGCCAGATGGAGATGTTCTCCGTCTATCTGCTGATGTCCTTCCTCTATTGCTATATTCTGGCAATCTATTATCGCCCCCTGGGCATTTTCAGTGTATTTATCTATGTTCATATGGTCATTCACCTCCGATTTCTCAATATCTGATTATATTTTAAACCCGGTGAAAATGAAAGTCAACACTTTTTTGGCACTCACCTCAAAAGAGTGCTAACAATTTTATTGTCCTTATCTCTCTGCCGGCCAACGCGTATAAGAGAGAAACAAAAAGACAGTGCAAAAGCATCTCTGCCTTCTGCACTGTCCTCTGATTTTGCTCTTTATAGGCGTTTAACAAATAATCGCGCCAAATTAAACCAGCTCAAGGAATACCATCTCAGCATTGTCACCCTGCCTAGGGCCAAGCTTGAGTATCCTTGTATATCCGCCCTGTCTGTCTTCGTAGTTAGGGGCGATCTCATCAAAGAGCTTTGATACTACTGTCTCATCGTAAACATATGCCAATACCTGGCGTCTTGCGTGAAGGTCGCCGCGCTTGGCAAGGGTTATCATCTTTTCGGCCTGTCTTCTGGCTTCCTTGGCTCTGGTATCTGTTGTCGTTATTCTTCCTTCTCTGAAAAGGTCAGTTACCAGATTTCTCAGCATCGCTTTTCTGTGAGCCGAAGATCTGCCTAATTTTCTGTATCCTGGCATAACT
>CAWVKQ010000004.1:0-6085 GCA_963929955.1 Bacillota bacterium | reverse complement strand
GGAAAAAGAGAAAAAGCCGCGAAAAACGCGGCCAATATACAGAAGACTACGGAAAAAGGAGGGTAAAAAATGAAAATACGGGACGATCATTCGACTTAATGGCAGATTTGTGGAGAAAGATATGAACCGTGAATACTTACAGGAGAGATAGAAAAGGAGGCAAAGGTGAAAAAACGAAGATTATTGGCTTTAGTGCTTTCACTGTGTATGGTAATAAGCGGAGCGACCACAGTACAGGCAGGCGCCGCAGAGACAGACAGCGGACAGACTTCTCAGAGCCAGCAGTCACAGACGCTTGAGGATGAGAATCAGTCCAAGCCTGAGGAGATCACGATAGTTGAAGAGGACGGCAGCGTAAAGGAGGCAGAGGACGTGAACGGCTCCATGGAAGAAGAGGCGGTGACGCCACCGGCGCTTAAGGCAAAGGCCAGAGCTGCGACAAGCAGCAATCTGTACGTTGTAAACTTCAACATCGACAAAAAAAAGGGGAAAACAACTTCATATACAGAAGTGTCAACAGGCAATGCAGGATACACGAACGGACAATACGGAGCTGATGCCGCGTATCTGGGAAAGAGCGGCAACAAAGTGAAGTTTATGATGTCGGGAGTCATAGGACTTGTGGACGCCGATGATGTAGAGGTTGTCCCTTACAGCAGCGCAAAGGTTGTGAGCGGATATGAGGTGGATAACGGAAGACTCATGCACGGGATCGTCCGCACGATAAAAACACCGGGATATAACACGAGGCTGGATAACGGAGTTGCTCCTTCATATCTTAAGAGCGGAGTCAAGTACTACAGCTATGACGGACATTATTTCTATACGAGCTACGCTACGATGATATCCGATTATCAGAGCAACACCAGAAAGAATTCAGTGAACCCGAACAATCCTTACTATAATTATTATCAGTACCTGCCTATGAGGAGCACGACCTCATACAGCGCCAGTACGCTGAATTCCATGATAAGCAGCAATACCAGCAGCGGCTCGAAGATGCGAAACACAGGAAGCACTCTTGTGAGCAGCCAGAATACATACGGGGTAAACGCACTCATCATGACAGGCATAGCTGCCAATGAGAGCGCGTGGGGGACAAGCAGTATATGTATGAGCAAGAACAATCTTTTCGGATTGAACGCAGTTGACAGTTCACCGGGAACGAGCGCAAGCACATTTGCCAGCGTCAGCGTCTGCATAAAGGATTTCGCCAACGGGTGGATGTCGAGACAGTATCTCAATCCGACAAACTGGAAGTACAGCGGAGGATTTTTGGGAAATAAAGGAAGCGGTCTCAACGTAAGATACGCTTCGGATCCGTTCTGGGGCGAAAAGGCAGCGCATATAGCCTATAAGCTGGACTTGTCCCAGGGAAGCAAGGATTACAACAAATACACAATAGCGATAAAGAACACCGTGGCTTCAGATCATGATACGGTAAATATAAGAAAGGAAGCTACAACGAGCTCAACTGTGCTGTACAAGTCGGGAAACGAGGCTAACTACGCTGTCCTGGTTCTCAGCACAACACCGACAAATTCATTCTATAAGATACAGAGCGACGGAGTACTGAACAGCGGAAGAACAGCTCTCAGCAGCTCGGGCGCTTACAGCTTCAGCAATATGTACGCGTATATGTCGTCCGATTATCTGACAATAGTAAACAGGGGAAGCACCACTCCTGTTGAAGAGCCTGAACCTGCTACACTGTCATCAATAGCCATAACAAAGGCTCCGTCAAAGACTGTTTACACGGAGGGCGAGACATTCAGCGCTACAGGCATGACAGTGACAGCAACATGGAGCGACGGCTCAAAGACAGACGTTACGAAGGATGTCAAATACACGTCATCAGCGCTTACGACAGCAGACAAGAGCGTAAGCATAAGCTATACCAGCGGCGGAGTGACAAAGACAGCGTCACAGTCCATAACCGTCAAGGAAAAGGCCGTGGTAACGGGGATCAAGATAAGTCCGACCGAGATATCCCTTGAACAGGGCGCCTCAAAGACCTTCGGATCCGCTGTCAGCGGCACGGGAGATTTCTCAAGAGACGTTAAGTGGTCTGTATCCGGCAATGAAAGTGAGGAAACTTCCATTGATGAAAACGGCAAGCTGACTGTAGGAGCCGATGAAAAGGCCGGAGCAGCTCTCACGGTAACGGTCACTTCCGCGGCCGATGCTTCAAAATCAGCCTCAGCAAAGGCAACTGTGATCGCAAAGCCTGTAATAGAGGAAGAGAAGGAAACGGTGCTTGAGTACGAGGATGAAGATCTCGGAGCTTCCATATCACTGAGCTTCGGAGAGGCGGCATCCGGCGCCGACGACATCGCCCTCACAGTAGAGAGCATAGCTGAGGGAACGACTGACAGCGAAAGCGGCCTCACATACGATTACCTGATCGAGCCTGCACTGGAAAACAACATGAAGGTGCTGGGAGTATATGATATATCCCTGAGCGATGAAGTGGAAGGACAGATAACCCTTTCATTTGACATAGGTACCATGTATGACGGCATGAAGGCCATGGTGCTGCATTACTATGATGATGAAGGCACGACCTACACAGAGGTATGCGGATCTTCTTCAGAGGATGCCGTCGGGGAAGCGGATCTCACAGTCGTTGACGGCAAGATAACCGTGACAGTGGATCATCTGTCTCCGTTCGTAGTGGCGCTTGAGGATCCTGACGCAGAAACACCTGAGGAAGAGGGTGACGGAATCGTAAGCGACGGCAGTGAAAGTACTGACAGTACTGTCAGCGATCCCAACGATGTAAGCAGCAGTGAGACCACTGGCGATACTGCAACCGGAGGGGATGATGAAAGCCAGGCTGAACCAAGCAACCCTGATGATGGCAAGACCGCACCGTCTGACGGGAAAGACGGCGGGAAAGACAATTCTGATCCTGCAGCAGGAGACAGCGCATCCGGGGATCAGAACACGGATCAGCCTGATGGCAGCGCTCAGACTGGAGACGAGTTCGCGCTTAGCTTGTGGATAGTCCTGGCAACGATGGCAGCGCTGGGTGTCACCGCAGTGCTTCTGACAAGGAAGACAGGGAAATCCCACTGATCGACCTGAAGAAAAATAAAAAACCATAACGATAAAGGAGCTGTTCGGAAATAACAGCTCCTTTGAATTTTGTGAATGATTCTTTTTATTTGAGATTTTCAGGGTTCAGGCACTGAAGCTGAGGCAGGATGAACAGACCGTCCTTTCTTATAAGCACATCATCGAAGTATATTTCGCCGCCTCCGTATTCAGGTCTCTGTATCATGACAAGATCCCAGTGGACGGCGGACTTATTGCCGTTGAAAGCATCTTCGTAGGAAGCTCCCGGGGTAAGATGGAAGCTTCCGGATATCTTTTCGTCAAAAAGAGTATCCTTCATCGGATGCAGAATATACGGATTTACGCCGAGAGCGAATTCGCCGAAATACCGCGAGCCTTCGTCTGTATCAAGAAGCTGGTTTATCCTCTTGTCGTCGTTGGATGAAGCTTTTACGATCCTTCCTTCTTTTATTTCAAAGACTATATTTTCAAACGTAAAGCCCTGTTCCTCGGAAGGTGTGTTATATGATATGATACCGTTCATCGATTCCTTTACGGGAGCTGTGTATACCTCTCCGTCAGGGATGTTTCTTTCACCGCCGCATTTTACGGCAGGGAGTCCCTTTATGGAAAACGTGAGATCGGTCCCCGGGCCCTTTATATGGACTTTATCGGTGTTTTCCATAACCTGCACGAGAGAATCCATAGCGCGGCTCATTTTACCGTAATCAAGGGTGCATACATCAAAATAGAAGTCTTCAAAGGCTTCAAGGCTGGAATTTGCGAGCTGAGCCATGGAGCTTGTCGGATACCTCAGAACGACCCATTTCGTCTCATTTACACGATAGTCAAGCACTGGACCTGTTATCTTGCTGTACATATTGAGCTTTTCCGAAGGAACATCGGAAAGCTCGGAAGCGTTGCTGCCTCCGCGTATCGCTATATAGGCCTGCATTCCCTTCATCTGGGCAAGCTGATATTCAGCCATGAACTCAAGCTGTTCGGCAGAGCTGCCGAGAAGTATTTCACGGGTAACGGCGGAATCGCGTATTTCCACATAGGGCATGCCGCCTGCGGCGTAGATATTTTTTATGATCTGTCTGACAAGACCCTTGCATTCATCGCCCTCGTAGCTTATGAGGACTTTGTCGCCTTTCTGCACATCACAGGAATAGCTCACAAGGAGATCTGCCAGTTTCTTTATCCTTGTATCCATTATTGCCTCCTTTTTTGCTGATTTTACATAAATATTTAATTTATCTATAGCGTATTATACCCTATCTGTGGTATTTTTAAAAGGCAATAATATGGAAGGGAAAAGCCGATGAAGCATGTGTTTATAGTAAACCCCACTTCCTGCAAAAGGAAGAGGGAAGAGCTTATGGAAAAAGAGATCAGGAGAACTGCCGAGGAAGCAGGAGAAAAATACGAGATATATAGGACGAGCGCTCCCGGAGACGGCAAAAGATACGTTAAAGAGCTTTGCGAAAAGCTCTGCGCTTCGGGGGAAAGGATCAGGATCTATGCGTGCGGAGGAGACGGGACCATAAACGAGGTTGTAAACGGAGCCTTTGGATATGAGAATGCGGAGATAGGGGCCGTCCCTCTCGGTACAGGGAACGATTACATAAGAAATTACGGAAGTCCGGCGGACTTCCTCGATATAGGCGGGCAGATGAAAGGAGCCTCAAGACTCAGCGATCTTATAAGATACAGGGCATTTTGCGGGGGCCGGGAGAGCGAGGGGTTTTGCGCCAACATGTTCAACATCGGATTTGACTGCAATGTGGTTGATATGACGGCCCGGATAAAGAGATTCCCTCTTCTTAAAGGCTCACTCGCATATCTTATATCAGTACTGATAATACTTGTGAAAAAGAAGGGGGCAAATCTCAGGATCGAATACGAGGACGGCAGAGTATCTGACGGCAGGATACTTCTTACGGCTGTAGCAAACGGATGTTACTGCGGAGGAGGGATAAAAGGAGTGCCTTACAGCAGGCTGGACGACGGCCTCATGGATGTGAGCGTTATAAATGATGTGACGAGAAGATTTTTCGTGCGGCTTTTTCCCGAATATTCCAGGGGAACACATCTTGAGAACAGGGAAATGACGGAAAAAAAGGTCATAAGCTATTCAAAGGAAAAAACGCTTAAGATATGGGCAAATGACGGGACTCTTCGTCTCTGCACGGACGGAGAGATAACTACACAGGAAAGAGTGGAGTTTTCCGTGGTAAGGGATGCTTTCAGATTCATAGTGCCGAAGGGAGCAGATAAGCAGCCTTAATAGTATGAGCGCCTGCCTGATGTTTTCCCATAAATTGTGAGTGTTGCCGTATAAAATGGGAAAAAAGCTGTGTTTTGACATTATTGACAGAGGGTTTCCCACAAACATGGCGAAAAAGCATATGTTTATGGGAAAATAGGGCTTAGAAAAGGAAATTGATGGTAAAAAATCCCACAGAACTTGCAGTAAGAACAGGATCTGTGGGAAAATAATTTTTTGAGAGCCGGTAAACAGGCGTTTTTCCCATTTTCAGGCCGGCAAAGGGCTGTTTTGTGGACGGTCAAAAAACATATCAAAAGGAGTATCCTCTCATGGCTATTGTACCCTGAAGGACACAGGTAACAGAAGAAAGGAATTCATAAAAAGTCTGAGAAAAAGAATGGGATTCAAGATAGAGACTATCCAGGTAGACAACGGACCGGAATTCGTAAATGACGATGATAAGACGGAAAAGGACAGTGCATTTGAAAAAGCGGTAAAAAAGCTGAATATGGAGCTTAAGAGGACGAGACCGTATTCGCCATGGCAGAATGGGAAGGTAGAGAGAAGTCACAGAGAAGACGGGAAGATCCTGTATGGCAGAGAAGTATTCACAAGTGAGAAAGAGCTTAAGAAGAAAGTAGCGAGACACGAGAAGAAATATAACAGCACGGCAAAGACGGTATTGGACTTCAAAAGTCCCGACCAGGTAGTAGCAGAGTATTTCTCAAAGTGTAACAAATGTCTTGACAGTTAAGA
>CAWVKQ010000003.1:0-12152 GCA_963929955.1 Bacillota bacterium | reverse complement strand
CTGCTGCAGCGTTGTTGTGATAGCTGCTGTCAGAGTCGTCTTACCGTGGTCTACGTGACCTATGGTTCCGATATTGATATGCGGCTTGGTTCTTTCAAATTTCTGTTTTGCCATTTTAATTCCTCCTACATTAAAATAATGCGTAAAGAACAAAGTCGGTCCCGCAGGTTTTCCCATGGCAGACTTGGACTTTGTCAGCGTTACCGCCCGCACGGTGCATCCGCCTTATCCGTCAGGCGATATTACAGGGTTTTATAGTTAATGGAGCTGCTGAGCAGACTTGAACTGCCGAACCTCTTCATTACCAATGAAGTGCTCTACCGACTGAGCTACAGCAGCATACCAATCAACACATATGGTACTATATTTTAAAGGCTCTGTCAACCGTATGGCAACAGGTTTCGTCTTTTTCAGATGTGTTTATTTCGTAATATAATCCACTATTTTTTTCCTTGTTCGCTGCATGGCATTGTCAATGGATTTAGTGGTTTTTCCCAGCTCTTTCGCGATCTTTTCGTACTTCTTTCCCTTTAAATACTCATTGAGCACCTGCATCTCAAAATCGCTGAATATATCGTCTCCGTTATGGAATATATAATACACTATGTCCTTTATCACCAGCAGCTCTTCCGGGCTGGCCTCCATACCCGCCTTTAATGTATCCTCCAGCTTCACGTCGCCGCCTTCCCTTGTCAGCGTGTCATTAAGAGAAACCGAGCTGTTCAGAGTCCTGTGCTTGTTCCTTCCCGCTGTCCTTATGGCGCTTATTATCTGGCTTGTTATGCATATGCTGGCAAATGTGCCGAATGTGGCCGCTTTATCCGCATCATACTGCCTTATGGCTTTCAGGAGCCCTATCATTCCCTCCTGGACCACATCATCCTCATCCGCTCCGGCCATGAAATAGAGCCTGGCCTTTATTCGCACGGTCTCCTTATATCTCCTCATAAGAGCCTCTTCCGCGTCTATATCGCCCTCCTGGGCCATTGCCACAAGGCGGCTGTCCGAATAAGACTCCGTCTGTCCGTAAATGTTTATTTTCATAATACCTGCATCCTCTGTCTTACAACCTCGTACATAAGAATGGAAGCTGCGTTTGAAGCGTTGAGAGAATTGATGCTTCCCTTCATGGGTATGGAAACTACAAAATCGCACTTTTCCTTTACGAGTCTTCCCACGCCTGTTCCCTCTCCGCCTATGACAAGAGCCGTAGGGACGGTAAAATCTCGACTGTAGCACAAATCGCCGTCCATATCGCACGCTCCGGCCCACAGACCCATTTTCTTCAGCCTTTCTATCTCGTTTCCTATGTTGGAGGTCCTTGCGCAAAGTATATGCTCCACAGCTCCGGCCGATGTCTTTGCCACCGTATCGTTCACCTGGACCGCGCGCCTCTTCGGTATGATGATGCCGTGGACTCCCGCGCATTCCGCTGTACGCATTATGGCGCCCAGATTGTGAGGATCCTCTATTCCGTCCAGCAAAAGCACGAAGGGAGGCTCATTTTTCTCTTCGGCCCTCCTCAGTATGTCATCCACAGTACAGTAGCTGTAATCAGACACGAGAGCCATCACCCCCTGATGCTGCTTTCCTTCAGCGGCTTTATCCATTCGGCTTTTTTCTTCATACCTTATCGGTATCCCTTTTTTTCTGGCTTCTGCCTCTATTTTTCTTACAGAGCCCTCGGCTCCCTTTGCAACGGTCAGTCTCTCGACGCTCCTGCCTCCTTTTATGGCCTCTGCTACGGCGTTTCTCCCCAATATAATTTCTGACATCTCAAATTCTCTCGTACTTTAAAAATCTGTAGGATATATGATTTTCCTCCTGCAGCTCGCTTTCCCATGTGACCCTGAGGCCCATTGCATCAAGATCCGGGAAAAATCTGTCGGCTTTGAAGCCTTTATATATCTTTGTAACGTAAAAAACATCGCAGAGATCCATAAACTGCCTGTAGATCTCCGCGCCTCCCGCTATGAACACCTGATCCTCAGGATACTTTTTTATCTCCTCCATGACCTCCTCGATGCTGCGGCACACGATACAGTCGTCTCTTTCATACTCCGGATCTCTTGTCATTACGATATTGACTCTGTCCGGAAGCGGCTTCCCTCCGGGGAAGGATTCAAGCGTCTTTCTTCCAACCACCGTAACCCTGCCGATCGTTTTGCTTTTATAGTATTTAAGATCGCCGCTAAGGTGTACCAGCAGCCCTCCGTCCTTTCCTATGCCCCAGTTTTCATCGACCACCGTTATGGCGTTCATTTCACATCCTCCTCAAAATGCTCTCAGACCGCTACAGGTATGTCCTTTATCTGAGGATTTGTCTGATAATCCTCTATTTTTATATCATCTGTCGTAAATTCATAAAAATCCTTTACATCAGGATTGAGATGAAATACAGGAGCCGGATACTGAGGCCTCTTTATCATTTCCCTTATTATATCCACATGCCTGTCATATATGTGAGCATCCGCTATGACATGCACCAGCTCTCCCGCCTTCAGCCCGGAAATCTGAGCCATCATATGGACCAGCACCGCGTACTGCACCACATTCCAGTTATTTGCTGTGAGTATGTCCTGAGATCTCTGGTTCAGTATGGCGTTAAGCCTGTCGCCCGTAACATTGAATGTCATACTGTAGGCGCACGGTTCAAGGCCCATTTCCGAAAGATCGTTGAAATTATATATATTTGTCATTATCCTCCTGGAATACGGCGTGTTTTTAAGCTGCCATATTACATTATCCACCTGATCCATCTCTCCCTGCGGGAATTTATACCTGACCCCCATCTGATATCCGTAGGCCTTTCCTATGGATCCGTTTTCATCAGCCCAGGAATCCCATATACGGCTGCCGAGATCCCTTATGTTGTTTGATTTCTTCTGCCATATCCACAGCATCTCTCCGACAGCGCTCTTTATTGCGGTCGGTCTTAATGTCAGAGCCGGGAATTCCTCCTGCAGATCATATCTGTTCACGACTCCGAATCTCTTTATGGTGTGGGCTTCCGTGCCGTCCTCCCACCTGGCTCTTACCTTCTGTCCGCGGCTTGAATATCCGTTTTCCAGTATGTCCCCGCACATCTGCACGAAGAGCTCGTCCGCTCTGCTCATTTTGTTTCCTCCTGCTCTTTAAAGTATAACGTACTTTATGAGTATACCTATCAGGCCTAGGATGATGATGGCGATATACACCTTTTCGTTGCTCTGAAGATTCCTGAGTCCCTTTGTCTTAACGCCTTCTTCCTCCTGGCGTCTTCTGTTTTCCCTGTCGTATTCCCTGTTGGTGTTGTAATAATCGGCTATCATGTCCCTGGCCTTGTTCCTGACCTGTCTTTTTTTGCCGGTGTTCTTTTCTTTCTTTGACATAACTCACTTTCCCGCGATCTCTATCGCTTTTTTCATAAGCTGCTCCAGCCTTTCGTCGTCTCCGGCCAGATAAAGATATCCTATGAGGGCTTCAAAGGCTGTCGCCCATTTATAGGTCACCGGATCCGCATTCTTTGCCTTTGTTGCAGTCTTCCTGTTTCTCGCCCGCTTCACCAGCTTCTGTTCTTCCTCCGTGAGTTCATCGAACAGTCTCTTTATGATATCTGCCTGAGCCGAGGCCTTCACGTAGCATGTGGACATTCGATGCAGTCTGTTCACATCATAGATCCCCGTTTTTATCACATGCTCTCTCACCGCCTGCTCATAGACGGCGTCTCCCATATAAGCAAGGACAGTTGTGTTGATATTTTTCAGGTTTTCCGCTCTCATACTACTCTTTTACTATCTGGACTCCCTGAGGCGTATCCTTGAGAGTTATCCCTCTTGCCTTGAGCATATCTCTTATTTCATCGGCCCTCGCAAAATTCTTGGCCTTTCTGGCCTCCTGTCTCTCCTCTATGAGCGCTTTTACCTCATCGTCTATATCAGCCTCTTTTTCATGCTGTAAAAGTCCCAGAACGCCTGTAAGCTCCGTAAGTGTCTCCATGCTCTTTTCGGCGAATTCCCTGCTGGCTCCGTCCTTTACGGCAGTGTTTACAGCTGTTATAAGCTCGAATACGGCCGCTATGGCATCCGCTGTGTTCAGATCATCATCCATGGCGCTGATAAATTCCTGCCTGTACCTGTCATATCCTTCAAGAGCCTTTTTCTCAGCTTCGCTCATGGCGCCGGTCCCTTTTTCCGCGAGATGTCTGAGATTGTCTCTGGCATTTTCCATCCTGGCAAGGCCGGCTTTTGCCTGATCCATGAGCTGATGGCTGAAGTTTATAGGGTTCCTGTACTGGACAGAAAGAAGGAAGAATCTTATGACTTCGCCGTCATACTCCTTGAGTATATCCCTTACAGTAAAGAAATTGCCCTTTGATTTTGACATTTTCTCATCATTTACCGTTATATATCCGTTATGCATCCAGTAGTTGGCAAACGGAACTCCGTTGCAACACTCCGACTGGGCGATCTCGTTCTCATGATGCGGGAACTGAAGATCCTGCCCTCCTGCGTGTATATCTATGGTATCTCCCAGATGCTTTTTAGCCATGGCCGAGCACTCTATGTGCCATCCCGGTCTTCCCTTGCCCCACGGGCTGTCCCAGGCTATCTCATCGTCTGTTTTCTGAGCCTTCCACAGAGCAAAATCAAGAGGGTCCTTCTTTATCTCACCTACAGCTATCCTGGCTCCCGCTTCAAGATCCTCTATGTTCTGTCCCGACAGCTTCCCGTATCCCGGAAATTTTCTTGTGGAGAAGTATACGTCTCCGTCGGCCTCATAGGCATATCCTTTATCCACGAGCGTCTTTACGAAATCTATTATCTCCGGAATATGCTCCGAAACCTTTGGATGCACGTCAGCCTTCCTCACATTGAGCGCCGCGGCGTCTTTATAGTACTCTTCTATGTATTTCTCGCTTATCTCCTTTGCCGTAACGCCCTCTTCCCTCGCCTTGTTTATTATCTTATCGTCCACATCCGTGAAATTCTGCACGAATTTTACCTTGTAGCCTCTGTATTCAAGATATCTTCTCATAGTGTCGAACACAACGAAGGGCCTCGCGTTTCCCATATGGAAAAAATTGTATACGGTCGGACCGCATACATACATCCTTACGACTCCTTCTTCTATCGGCTTAAGCTCTTCCTTTTTTCTCGTCAGTGTATTGTATATCTTCATTGACTTCCTGTTCCTCCTGTTCCTTTTTTGACTGCAGCTCAGTCTGCATCTCTCCGTATATCTGATTGAGGGTGCCGTCTTCCATTTCCTTCAGTATATTGGCATACTGGCAGTCCTCCTCACACTGTATCTTCTCTTCTATCCCGAGGTTTGCCTTTATAATGGATTCCAGCTCAACGACTCTTCGCCTGAGGCACTCAAGCTCCACAGCTATAGGATCCGGCAGATCCACCTGATTGAGATCAGAGGCAGGCTCGCCGTTTCTCCTCACTATGGTTCCCGGTATACCTACGACTGTACATCCGTCCGGCACCTCCTTGAGTACAACCGATCCCGCTCCTATCTTTACGTCGTTGCCCACTTTAAAAGGTCCCAGCACCTTTGCTCCGGAGCTTATCACCACGCGGCTTCCTATGGTAGGATGTCTTTTTCCCGTATCTTTTCCCGTTCCTCCCAGTGTGACTCCCTGATATATCGTCACATCATCGCCTATCTCCGTGGTCTCCCCGATTATGACTGCCATCCCGTGGTCTATAAAGCACCGTCTTCCTATAACGGCTCCCGGGTGTATCTCTATCCCTGTAAACCATCTGGCTATCTGCGATATCACTCTGGCTATGAGCTTCAGGTTATGCCTGTACAGCCAGTGGGCCGGCATGTGGAATATTATGGCCCATATGCCGGGATAGCACAGGAGCACCTCAAACGTGTTCCTTGCCGCCGGGTCTCTTTCGAGAACAGCCTTTATATCTTCTTTTATATCCCTGAAAAATGCCATATCGCCTTCCCTCAGCAAAAGCTGATGTTATCATACATTTATGCTTTCCCTTCTGCATGGGAAAGAGCGGGCATATACCCGCTCTTTATCATATCACAAACCGCGCTTTTAAGCAATCTCCAATGTGTATCCTCAGGCCCGGCGCTCAGCGGCCCGCAGCCTCTTTTTAAGTCACAGATCAAGAAAATCCGCAGGATCCACCAACGATCCGTTTATGATGACTTCAAAGTGAAGATGAGGACCTGTGGAATTACCCGTTGAACCTACCAGGGCGATCCTGTCTCCCCTTCCCACCGACTGTCCTGCCGATACCAGCAGGCTGCTGCAATGGGCGTAATATGTCTGCATACCGTTTCCGTGGTCTATCTTCACCATATTGCCGTAGCTTCCGCTCCATCCTGCAAAGTACACCTTACCGCCGTCAGCGGCATATACGGGACTTCCCTGGGCCAGCGCCATGTCTATGCCTCTGTGCTGCCTTCCCCATCTGGGGCCGAACGGAGACGAAATCCTGAAGTCCCTTACCGGCAGTTCCAGCGTTCCGTATGTGGCATCCGGATCATACGAAACTCCGGCATCCCGCTCGCCCGAGCCGCCGCCGTACCCGCCGCGCTCCTTTGTTCCGGCAAGTATAATCTCATCCACAGCCTCCTGCTTTATCTCTTCTTCCAGTATTTCTTCCCTTATCTCCCTTCCGTTTTCCTTTACGACCTTCTTTGTTACCTCACGAAGCCCTTCCTTCCCCTCTTTTGCCACCTTTGTCTCGCCCACATACATGGACGGCTCTGCCCTGTACTCTTCCTCAAAGGCTATGGGCTCTTCCTCCACAGCTTCTTCTGTTGTTACAACTGTTATATAGCTTTCTCCCCCGTTTCCTTCCGTAATGGCTTTTTCAGCCTCTGAGGCTGTCAGTATCTCAGGCGCGGGATCTCCTGTCTCTATATCCATTTTTTCCGCTCCCGTTTCCTCCAGGATCTCTATGTCAAGCACCGTATTCTCGCTTTTACCGTACTTTTTCACTATGCTCTTCATAGTATCCCTTGCCGCCTCTTCAGACTCCACGATGGCGACCTTCCTGCCTTCAACGGTAATATACCATGGCGGCGTGATAACATCTCCTTCCGCAGTTACTACAGGTATCTCCGTTCCCTCAGGAAGCCCTGCCGCTCCCGCCGCAACAGAAAAGACCATAAGCACCGCTGCTGATGCGGCTCCTATGATCTTCTTCCTGACGGGTATTTGTTCCGGGTTGTTCCTGGAATGTTCTTTTTTCATTTTCTTCCTCTGCGATTTTTTCCCTCCCGGGAATGGTTTTCCTGACTAGTGTTCCCATAATTTACAAATTAATTCACAGAGGAAACATCTGCTAATCCCTTACCCCGGCGCCCCTCTCGGCCATGCTGTAATCCTTCCCGTGAAAATCCGAGCCTCTTGTCGGATAAAGTCCGAGTCTGCCTGCCATATCGAGAAACGTCTCTGTCTGCGTCCGGCTCTGATCAGGGTGATAGCATTCCATTCCCGCAAGCCCTTCTCGCTTCATGGTCTTTGCCAGTTCCTCGATATTGGCGTAAAATTCTTCGCTTCCCGGTTCTCCCTGCCCCCTTGTCTGTATCGGATGAGCCATTACGGCTTCTCCGCCGGCTCCGGTTATGAGCTTTATGGCTTCTCCCGTATTGAGTTTTTCCTTTTTTACGGCTCTCGCTTCCGGGCTTCCCAGAAAACGGCCTCTTTCAAAGGCCTCCGCAGTATCCTTTATATACCCTTCCGCGGCGAGAGCCCGTGCTATTACAGGCTTGCCTATAAAATCATTTGGCTGCTGTCTCTTGAGATCCTCCCATAAAAGAGGATATCCCATATCCGCAAGGATCTCAAGGAGCTTCCTGTTTCTCCGCTCTCTTTTCTCAGAAAGCTCAGACAGGACGCTTATGAACCGGCTGTTTTCAATGTCCATCCCGTATCCCAATATATGAAAGCCTGTCCCTTCTTCTGTCTCAGCTGCCAGCTCTATGCCCGGTATGACTCTCACTCCTTCTCTTTTCCCGGCCTCTACAGCCTCCTTCACTCCGTCAACGCCATCGTGATCCGTTATGGATATGACCTCATATCCCAGATTTGACGCTGCCTTCACTATATCCGACGGAGAGGCCTGTCCGTCGGAATAATATGTGTGTATGTGCAGGTCCGCTCTTTTCAGATCCAGGTTTTTCAAATCTGTCATATCACGCCTTTCCGTAAAGCAGTCCGTCAGCCACTTCGTCTCTCACAGCCCTTCCCTTAATGCTTTCAACGAGAGCAAGGGCAAATTCCATTGCAAGGGCAGGTCCCCTGCCTGTTATTATATTTCCGTCCACAGTGACCGACTTGCCTGTGGCCTTCCCGCCTCTGAGCTTTTCCTCCATACCCGGATATATGGTCGCGGCCTTTCCTTCCAGGATGCCGCATGATCCGAATACCATAGGAGCTGCGCATATGGCTGCCAGTTTTTTTCCGCTGGCGGCAAAATCCTTTATATGTCCTGTCAGCCCTTCATGAGCTTCAAGATTTGAGGCTCCCGGAAGCCCGCCGGGCAGTACTATCATTTCGCATTTTTCATAGTCACACTCCTCGTATATAAGATCCGCTTCGACTGCCACGCCGTGAGTCCCTCTTACCGTTCTTTCACCTGTAACGGAAACCGTCTTCGCATCGATCCCGGCCCTTCTCATTACATCCACCGCGGTAAGCGCCTCGACCTCTTCAAATCCTTCTGCCAAATGTACGTATACCATATCTCTTATCTCTCCTCTCTGAAAAACAAAACAGGGGCAAAGAAATCAGCCTTTGCCCCTGGATCCATACATATCATTCACCTCATTCACCGAAAATTATCCTGCCTTCACGTATCTCATCTATCACTGCCAGAGATTCGACCTTAAGTCCCAGTTCACGAAGTTTCTCCGAACCCCCCTGGAACCTTTTTTCTATTACTATGCCCACTCCGGCTGTATGAGCGCCTGCCTGAGAAACTATGTCCGCAAGCGCTGAAGCCGCTTCTCCGTGAGCGAGAAAATCATCCACTATGAGTATGCTTTCCCCGGGAGATATAAAATCCCGCGATACTCTGACAACGGATATCGTCCCCTTTGTGAAGGATCTGGCCTCGGACTCAAAAAATCCTCTGCTCATAGTGCTCGGAAGGGTTTTCTTGCCAAATACCACAGGCGGATATCCCAGCTTCCTTGACGTCATACAGGCTACGGCGATCCCGCTTGATTCCACTGTGAGCACCTTGTCGATACGGCAACCGGAAAATCTTTCTGCGATCGCCTCCCCGACGCGCTCCAAAAAACCCACGTCCAGCATGTGATTCAGGAATCCGTCCACCTTGACAGTATCATTTCCTATAACTATGGCTTCCCGGAGGATCTTATCCTTTAATTCTTCCATGAACGGCAGCTTCCCTTTCGGTTATTTTGCTTTAGCCTCTTCTTCTTTAAAGAGCTCCTCAAGTCCCTCAAAGGAAATTTCCGCAGTATCCGTAAGCGGAGTCTGCTTTTCCTCAAGGTCAGGAAGATCTATCTTTATATCATCGAGAGTAAACGGCTCTTCCTCGGGAGCTTCCTGAGCCTTTTCCTGACCGGCTTCCTGTTTTTCGGGAGCTTCGTTTTCAGGCAGCGGCGCCGTAAGCTCTTCAAGAGTGATCTCAGCAACATTTTCGTCCTGCTTTTCAGGCTCAGCCGAAGGTTTTACCTCTTCTGCAGGCGCTGCCGCTTCCTTGGCTTCAGGCTGCCCGGGCTTTTTCTCAGGCTTGATGTCCGGCTTTGCCTCTTCTGCCTCAGGCCTGGTCTCAGTATGTACTTCCGTGTCAACAGTCTCCTCAACCGCTATTTCGGAAGCCGGGAAATCCACCGCTGCGGCCGCTACATCGTCGAGCACATTCCAGTTGACCTCGTCATCGGCATGAAGCTTGCTTTTAAGACTGTCGAGCCTTCCCGCAGTACGCAGTACATTGGTCTTGATCTCCTCAAACTCTTCTTCCATGGCGCTTATCTGCTGGCTGTATTTATTCTTGAGAGCCGATACCTTTTCCTTCTCAGCTTCCACCTCGGCTTTCATAGCCGCCTTCTCTGCTTCAACGGCATCTCTTGCTGCTGTGAGCTCCTCTGTCATGGCCTTTTTCTCTGTGTCCATGTCAACGCGCATCTGCTCCATGTCCTTTTCCTGCTGAGCAACCTGCGCCTTTCCTTCGTTGAGGATGGTCTCTACTTCGCTCTTAGCCTGGTTTATAATCTCATTGCTGCTCTTTTTGGCTTCCATTATGAGACTTACGTAGAGATCATTGTTATCGTCGTATTTCTGATATTTTTCCTTAAGTGAGTTTATCTCCCCTTCGTAAGCGTTTTCCAGCTCTTCTATGCTCTGCTCATAAAGATCGCACAGCTGCTGCATACATTCGTACACATCGTCCTTGTCGAACCCCTCGCCTGTGCTTTTCTTTATGTTCATTCCCTTCAGAAGCCCTATGACCGTTTCTCTTCTTTTTTCGGTAAGCATGTTCCTATCCATCTGTAAAACCTCTTTTTCTCATTCTAAATGTATAAGTTTTCAAATAAATCCTATCACATTATATCATCTATATTCTATTTTGTCTTCTTAGATTTGTAATTTTTTCACATTTTTGTTGACTTTTAAGCGCAAATAGGCATATGATAGTTGCGTATCACCTATTTTAATGTTACCATAAATATGTTGGAATAGGTAAAAAAATCTGTAAAGTTGAGGATAATTACATGAAAACTATCGAAATAATATCCGGAGATCAGACTGCACAGTTTACTACAAGGTCAGTCACTTTTGACGGCAAGGAGTTTTTTTACAGCTACATGTCGGATGTGACCAATGACAAAGAAGCCCGCTGCTATTCATTTACATATGACGGCGAGGTCAAAGTACTTCCTTACGCGGAAAAGGACGCCAGGATCCTTGAGGCTATTTTCAGCCAGGTAAAAAGCATCGAACGTCCATCCGCGGCTTCGGCTCCCGCACCGGAGCCTCATCCTCACCACAGCCACAATGCGCCTGACGTTCGAAGCGCCATAACCGGCGAGCCCGAAAAGACGGCCGATTACGCTCCTGATCCGGAGCAGCAGGCTCAGGATGCTCCCGCACCTGAGGATGAAGAAAGATCCGAAGAGGAACATACAGAATCAGCCGCTGACAAAAAGGCTGCGAAAAAAGCGGAAAAAGAAAGACGCAAAGCAGAAAAGGCCGCTGAAAAAGAAAGGCGAAAGGCTGAAAAGGCTGCAAGAAAGGCCGCTGCCGCCGAGGCAAAAGCCGCTTCAAGCGAGCCGGAGCAGCCAGAACCTCAAAAGGACGCGCCGCTTCCCGACGAAAAGCAGGAAGACAGCGAAACCGTAACCATCGAGGATACTGCTTCAGAAGCATCCCCTGCAGATGATGCACAGGATAAGTCCTCCCCTGACGAGGACGACATCGAAACAGATGCGACCTCCCTGTCAGATGAAGAGCCTGGCGCTGAAATCACCGCAGAAGCTGATGAAAGCCCTGAAGAAGAAGAGAAAAAAGAAAAGAGAAAAAAAGCTCTCATAATATTCGGCATCGTTCTTGCGATCCTTATCGTACTGGCAGTAATATACTACTTTGTATTCGGCACAAGCGAATCCCCGTCAGAGCTGGGGACCAATGCCAATGAGTCGCAACAGTATGACGATATAGACGAGCTCATAGATGAACTTCAGTAAAAGCTGTTGAACAGCGCCTGACCATCCTTATCTTTTGGAGATCAGGCGCTTTTTAATATGCTCATATACCCTTATGCCTATGCCCCTAAACGCTATATCCGCTGCCGTATCTTGAAAATAGATTTGAAATCCGGCAGTATGAGCAAAATGAGGTGGGGTATATTTACCGTAATTTCAACATTCTTTCCTTATATTTGCCATATTGGAATTTAATTTAAGGATATTTAAGCATTTTATTTAAATATATGGAAAAATCTCAAAAATTTTCCTATTGTCAAACTCATATTCTGCCGAATCTTATTAAAAATATATAAGATCCGGCAAAAGTCAAAGGGAAATAGGGGGCAGGGGTATATGCGCATCGCATATCTGTTCATCAGCATACAGGGGTTATAGGACAAAAAGTGTTGATGGAGCTTAGTCCCAATAGCATGGATAATCATTGGATCTATGAAATTCACTCCATACGATCG
>CAWVKQ010000002.1:0-52329 GCA_963929955.1 Bacillota bacterium | reverse complement strand
TAAAAAACAGAGACGAACTGAGTTTGAAAAGAATTGACAGAAAAGTCTGTATGAATTATAATCGAGTTACATCAAATAAACCTGAGCATTAATCTTTAAGGTAATTTTAAGGCACAGATTTGGATCGCAGAGAAAATATGGTTTAAGATCATGAGGAGGATTGTTTTATGAATGAGAAAAAAAGAGATTACTCTACCATTCTGAAAACTCTGCCGGCAACGGAAGCGCGTGAGGAGGTGCTTTTCAGACAGGCGGGAGACGGTTTCCTGCAGGTCGAGTATGGTCACGAGCAAAGGCTCTATGTGCCGGATTCATTCCGTATACTCGCTGTGGACGGGATGGTGAAGGAAAAGAACATAGAAGGCCTCATAGAGACTGTTCCGGGCCTGAGAACCAACATGTTCCATTTTGATCCGCTGGTGTTGTCGGTTGACAGGCTGATAGATGAGATAGCGGAATGTGAGGATGAGCTCAAGGAGCTTGAGGACATGGTGATACCGTCCAGGATAATAAAGCTTCCGATAGCTTTTGAAGACAGCGAGACAAAGAAGGCTGTTGAGAAGTACCTTCAGTTGATAAGGCCGGATGCGCCTAACTGTGAAGGCGGGTATAACCTGGAATATATCGCTGAATGCAATGGGGTAACGGTCAAAGAAGCGAAGGAAAAGCTCATGGGAACCGAATGGTTCAACAGCGGGTGCGGCTTCTGGCCCGGCGGAGGGTTTTTTTGGCCGCTTGATCCGAGATGCGCTCTGGTAGTGCCTAAATACAATCCTCCGAGGACGTGGACACCCGAAGGCACCGTGGGGCTTGGCGGGCCGTGCGTATTTACATATACCACGCCTACAGGAGGAGGATATCAGCTTATGGGCAGAACCATACCTACATTCCAGTTTGCCATGAAGCATCCTCAGTTCAAGGATACGCCGTTCCTTTACAGAAATGCCGACAGGATAAAGTTCTACGAGACCACGGAGAAGGAGATACTGGATATTTACGAGCATGTACACAACAAGACGGACTACAGATATGAGATCGAGGAAGGCGAGATCATAGTAAAGGACTTTATTGAGTGGCTAAATTCCGACAAGATACAGAAAGAAGCCGCAGAGTTCAATAAGAAAAGAGAAGCAGGCATGGCAAAGGCGCCGAAGCTGTAGTTCATAGGGTTAAAGTTTCTTTTTACCATAAGGAGGCAAAAGATGCTGAAAGTAATACAAGGAGGAATACAATCTGTCGTGGAAAGCTGGCCGGGCAGACTTGGATATCTCGGAGCCGGTATGGCACCTGCGGGAGCCATGGATAATGTTGCTCTGGAGCTTGGGAATCTTCTGGTAGGAAACGACAACGGAGAAGCCGGTATAGAAATAGCGGCGGGAATGTTTTCCGGAAAGTTTGACAGCGACACGGTTATAGCCATAACAGGCGCTGATCTGTCCCCTACCTTGAACGGGGAGAAGGTACCTATGTGGGAGAGCATAGCGGTGAAGACGGGAGATAAGCTGAAATTCGGATCATACGGAGAGAAGGGGTTCAGAGCTTATATAACTGTAGCCGGCGGGATAGATGTGCCGCTTTATCTGGGAAGCAAGTCCACATGCCTTTTCGGAAGCTATGGAGGATTTGAAGGAAGAGCCCTGAAATCAGGAGACGAGATAAAATTCGGGACACCTTCCGAAAGCCTTGAAAAACTGGTCGGAAGAAAGGTGAAGGAGGAGGCTGTCCCTGAGTACAGCGAAATAATAGAGCTGAGGCTCATACCGGGAATGAACGCGTATCCTGACTATGTGACGGAAGAGGGAATGGAGTACCTGTATAATGAGAAGCACAGGTTCTCGGTAAATTCCAACAGATCAGCCTGCAGGCTGGATCCTATACCGGATTCCGTAAATTTCTTTGCCAGAAAGGATGGCGGTTCAGGGGGAGCTCATCCATCCAATATCATAGATCACGCCTATAACATGAGGGGAGCCATAAATGTAACGGGAAACACTCCTTCACTGCTTATAGCCGACGGTCCTACATTGGGAGGATTCATGTGCTGCGGTAATGTTATAAACGCCGATCTGTGGAAGATAGGCCAAGCGGCTCCTGACAGGGATTATGCCAAGTTTGTTTACTGTACGATGGAGGAGGCCATTGAAGCGAGAAAAGCTCAGAGAAAATGGCTTTCAATGGATTCCATAACGGTTTAACAGGGAAAGGAGGAATACCATGCTTAAGATAGACGTAAATGTTGACATGGGTGAAAGCTTCGGAAGATACGTTCTCGGAAACGATGAGGAGCTGATGAAATATATATCGTCAGCCAATGTGGCAACCTGCTTCCATGCAGGTGATCCTCTCGTAATGGAGCAGACGGTGAAATGGGCAAAGGAGTATGACGTGGCCGTGGGCGCTCATCTGGGGCTTCCCGACAAGCAGGGCTTCGGAAGAAGAGAAATGGATATCACTGCTGAAGAACTGAGATCGGATACGCTTTATCAGCTCGGAGCCATAGACGGAGTGCTAAAGGTATACGGCATGAAGATGCAGCACGTTAAGCCTCACGGGATCCTTTACAGGATGGTATCTGAAAACGAGAAATATATAGGTGCATTCCTCCAGGCAATAAAGGATTACGATCCCGGCCTTTTCATAATGCTGCCGCCTAACACGCCGGCATTCGAAAGAGGTAAGGAGATGGGACTTAAGATGGTTGGAGAGGCTCTCATAGACCTGTCCTATGATGAAGAAGGAAACTGGGTCATAGAGAGAACGAAGAAAGCAAGAAGCCCGGAGGAGGTCGCGGAAAGAGCAGTGACAGTGGCAAGGGACAAGAAGATAGCCACCATCGGAGGAAGTATGATAGATATAGACGCTGTTACGGTTTGCATCCATGGAGATGCGCCTAACGCGGTGGATGAAGCCAGGGTAGTAAAGGAAGTTCTGGAAAAAAATGATATAGAGATAGCCAATTTGTTCGAGATAGTTTAAAATAAAAAACGGGGAACAGTAATGTTCGGTGAAACAGGAGGGAAGAAACATGTCAAATAAAGTAATGTCGCCGCTGCCGGGTTCAGTGTGGGAAATAAAGGTTGCCGAGGGCGACCAGGTAGAAGAGGATCAGGTCGTAATAGTGCTGGAAGCCATGAAAATGGAAAACGAAATACTGACTGACTTTGCGGGAACAGTCAGCAAGATACTGGTGGAAAAAGGCCAGGCAGTAAAAGCCGGTGACCCTCTGGTGGAAATAGAATAAACAGAGCTTGCCGATACTTTTTTGGAGAAAGGAGTCCCCATGAAAGAGATGAGACCCAGGATCCCAATAGAGATCGTAGTCGGAGTGTTGGGAGGGCTGTCCTGTATAGTTACAATATCGGGGCTGGGACTTCCGGTTTGGGCGCTGTTCATAGGGTGGGCCTGGTATTTTGCTCTTGGCGCGCAGCCGTCAGCCTTCAAGAAGATAGTTCCCGCAGTGTTCCCGGGAGCTTTGCTGGCTGCCCTGTGCCTTTGGCTAATGGAAGTTTTTACAGGATTCGGATTCACAGGGCTGCCCAATATGATAGTCTTCGTGGCTATTACCGTTTTTCTTCTCATGTGTGCGCTGCGGATACCTTTATGCAGTGCGAGCCTGCCGGCTTTTAACGCCTATTCATCGGTTTTCGCTCTTTATTCGATAGGCGGATTCCCTGATCTGGCTATAGGCCCTATACTGAGCTGCTGCCTGTGGGCAATCATAGGAAATCTGCTGGGACCTGTGTTCGGGTGGCTGAGCATAGTTCTGCAGTTCCCAAAGGAGATCGAAGAGACAGGTAAAGAGACAGTTCGCTGATTCTGTGATGGAGCTGAGATAATGGATAACATATTGATATTTACACAAAACAGAAAAACAGCCTTAAAACTCAGCCGAGTTATTGATAAGAATCTGACTGACAATAGCAGGCAGATCATAGCCTTTACAGATCCCGTGGAATTTCTGAGCTGCGCCATGGAAGAGCCCGGGGTATCAGGGTGCTTTATAGATGTTGACAGCAGAGCCTGTAACGATTTGAGACTGATCAAGCTGATCAAAAAGATCAATGACAGGATATGCATAGTGTTCATGTCGGAAAGCGGGAGATACGCTGTCGAAGCATTTGATCTGGAAATCACCGACTATCTGAAGATACCGACTGAAGAGGAAAAAGTGGCGGAGGCTGTAAGAAAGCTGGAAAACGCCGGCAAGAGGCAGGAGAGCAGGAGCATATACATCAGGACATTCGGAACATTTGAAGTTATAAAGGGAGGCACGAAGCTGCCGTGGAAAAATTCAAAGCCAAAGGAACTCTTCGCTTTTCTCGTTGACAGCAGAGGAGCTGATGTGAGCAGTGAGAAAATACAGAGAACGCTTTGGGAGGATTCGGATCACGTAAGGGCTGCTTCCACGTATCATACGACGCTCTATCAGCTCAGAAAAAAGCTGAAGGATAATGGGATGTCCGATATACTCGTAGGATCAAGGGGAAGCCAGAGAGTCAATACCGAGCTTTTCAGGTGTGATCTTTATGAGTTTGAAAAGGACGTAAAGACAGGGACAAAAGATTCATACAGAAAGGCTTTTGAGCTTTACAGGGGAGGATATCTCGAAAACAATGCCTACAAGTGGAGCAGATTCACAAAGGTAAGGCTCCAGATGCAGTTTGAACAGCTTCTTCAGGAAATATGAGCCAACATTATAATCTATGAGAAAGCCGTGCCATGTGAAAGGCGCGGCTTCCTTTTTGCAAAAAAACGTTGCGAAACAGGGGGTTTTTATAGTATAATATTTCAGTAAAATTTGTGCGCAAAGATAGAAAAATAAGGAAGACGGCAGAAATGGGGTCTGAGATATCCTTCTCGCTCCAAAAGCCAAAAGCCTTATATTTTTTTATTTTTGCGCTTTTTTATATCGATAATGCGCCTGCTGCGCGCAGGGAACCTGAAAGGCGGTGAAAAAATGAAAAAGTATATCTTTGTGACAGGAGGAGTCGTGTCGGGACTGGGAAAGGGAATAACCGCGGCGTCACTTGGAAGGCTTCTGAAGGCGAGAGGTCTGAGGATAGCTGCACAGAAGCTCGATCCTTATATAAACGTCGATCCCGGGACCATGAGCCCTTACCAGCACGGAGAGGTGTATGTTACCGAGGACGGAGCAGAGACGGATCTTGATCTCGGTCATTATGAAAGGTTCATAGATGAGGATCTCAACAGGTATTCGAATCTCACGACAGGTAAGGTTTACTGGAATGTCCTCAACAAGGAGAGACAGGGAGAGTATCTCGGAAATACCGTACAGGTGATCCCGCACATAACAAACGAGATAAAGGAATTCATATACAATGTGGGAAAAAGGGGGAACGCTGACGTTATAATAACGGAAATAGGCGGGACTGTGGGAGATATAGAGAGCCAGCCGTTTCTGGAAGCCATAAGGCAGGTATCTCTTGAGCAGGGAAAAGAAAACTGCCTTTTCATACACGTTACCCTCGTTCCTTATATAAAAAGCTCGGGAGAGCATAAGTCAAAGCCTACGCAGCATTCTGTCAGAGAGCTGAGAGCAATAGGCATATCCCCTGATATAATAGTCATGAGAGCCGATGAGCATATAGATGAAAGCATAAGGGAAAAAATATCTCTCTTCTGCAATGTCAAGCCTGACTGCGTCATAGAGAACATAACGCTGCCGATCCTGTATGAGGCCCCTTTGATGCTGGAAAGATCAAGATTTTCATGGATAGTATGCAGAGAGCTTGGAATAGATGCGGGCCCATGCGACCTTGAAGAGTGGAAAAAAATGGTAGAAAAGATAAAGGGCAGAAAAAGCTCGGTCGATATAGCTGTTGTGGGAAAATACGTAAAGCTTCACGATGCATATCTTTCCGTGGCTGAAGC
Source organism: Bacillota bacterium (assembly GCA_963929955.1). GTDB lineage: Bacteria > Bacillota > Clostridia > Peptostreptococcales > Anaerovoracaceae > Lentihominibacter. The sequence goes on along the minus strand of CAWVKQ010000002.1, from coordinate 46,437 downwards.
TCTGCGCCACGGGGGCTATGAGAACGGATGCCGAGTCAACATAAAATGGACGGAAGCGGAAGAGGTGACTGACGGGAATGCGCGAAGCATGCTCGGTGAAGCGGACGGCATACTGGTGCCGGGAGGTTTCGGAGAAAGAGGTATAGAAGGCAAGATCGCAGCAGCAAGGTTTGCCAGGGAAAACAATGTGCCGTATCTCGGTATATGCCTTGGCATGCAGACGGCAGTCATAGAGTTCGCGAGAGACGTTTTGGGGCTGAAAGAAGCTGATTCGGGAGAATTCAATGAAGGATGCAGCGAGAAGGTCATAGATTTCATGCCGGATCAGAGAGGAGAGGTGCCGAAAGGCGGGACGATGAGACTGGGAGCATACCCGTGCATCATAAAGAAAGGGTCGGCGCTCCAGCGTGCTTACGGGACTCTGGAAATACGGGAACGGCATCGCCACAGGTATGAGTTCAACAGCCGATACACAGACATGTTCGAAAAGGCGGGTATGTATATAGCAGGGACATCCCCGGACGGAAGACTGGCAGAGGCTGTGGAAATACCGGAAAACGATTATTTTATCGGAGTCCAGTATCATCCGGAATTCAAAAGCAGGCCAAATAAGGCTCATCCGCTTTTCAGGGAGTTCATAAAAGCAGCTGTCAGAAAACAGGGGGAGAAGGTCTGATAAGACAGAAATTCCGCGCACATCCGGCAGATGTACAGGAGGATGTATATATGTAATGATCGCTGTCAAAACTAACAGTAAAATTATGCGAGGTTTTTTATGAAAAAATTCAGTGACAGCGCCTATAAAAATCTTACGGATGAAATGAGGTCTCAGGCTCCTGTGGGGGAAAGCTTCGATATTCTGGAGCGAAGACTGAGCATAGGAGGAAGAGACGCCACCATGTTTTTCGTGGACGGTCTTGTGAGCGGAAGCATGATGCAGAGGGTTATGTTCAGTCTTTTATCGCTGACCGAAGAACAGGTCGACAGGGCTGAAAGCTCCGGGGAATTTATAAAGCACAACCTGCCGTTTCTTGACAGCCTTACGACCGGAGATGTTGAAAAGGCACTGACTTTCATGTATTCAGGCCTTGTGCCTCTTCTCGTGGCGGGGTACGACGAGATCATAATAATAGACTGCAGAGACTATCCGCTCAGAGGAGTTTCAGAGCCGTCAAAGGAGAAGAGCCTGAGAGGCTCAAAGGATGGGTTCGTGGAGTCCATGATGACAAATATCGCTCTCATAAGAAGAAGGATAAGGGACAATGATCTGATATTCAGGATATACTCAATAGGGAGGATGACAAAGTCGGACGTGTCCATGGCATACATGAAAGGGCGGGCGGACGCCGCCATGGTGGAAAAGCTCCATGAGGCTCTTAAAAGTCTGGACATAAAGGGGCTGACCGTGACTGAGCAGACACTTGTCGAAAGCCTTACGGGGAAGAAAGCAGGCAGGATAAACCCGTTCCCGAGAGTGAGATACACCCAAAGGCCGGATGTGACGGCAGCGCATCTTGAGGAAGGGAAGATAGCCATCATAGTTGACAATTCACCTACTGTAATAATGGTGCCGGCAGGAGTCTTCGATTTTGTTCAGGACGTGGACGACTATTATTTTCCGTGGCTTACGGGAAATTATTTCAGGTTCCTGAGGATGGCGAATATAGTGGTGATACTGTTTGCAACGCCCGTATACCTTCTGTTCGCGGAAGGAGACATACCTGTCCATGATGCGCTGCGGTTTTTTATAACAGATGAGGAGTTCGCGATAAGTATATTCTGGCAGTTCGTGCTGCTGGAAATAGCCATAGACGGGCTGAAGCTGGCGTCCCTGAACACGCCGGAATCGCTCGGGACGTCGCTTTCAATTATAGGGGCTCTGCTTCTGGGAGAGTTTTCGGTATCTTCGGGATGGTTTGTCCCACAGACCATACTGTGCATGGCGGTTGTGGCTCTGGCAAGCTTTACACAGCCAAGCATAGAGCTGGGGTACGGGATAAAATTCGTGAGAGTGCTGATGCTTACGGGAGCGCATTTTCTGGGGTGGGAAGGCATGGCGGCGGCCTTTCTTTTTTCCGTGTGCGTAATGGCTGCCACAAAAACAGTGACAGGGACATCATATCTGTATCCTCTGATACCATGGGAGGGCGAAAAATTAAAACGGCTCATATTCAGAACAAAAAAATGAGACTCTTCATATAATACCTTAGTAATGATGGAAAGGTGGATAGGAAGAGATGGATACACGGGAGCTGTTTGCCAGGCTGATCCAGTGCGAGGCCGGAGGAGAGGGAGACGACGGGATGAGGGCAGTGGCTACGGTGGTCATGAACAGAGCCACGGTGCCTTACGGAGAATTTGCCAGGATAAGCGAGGGCGGAAATATAAGGAACATAATAGAGCAGGAAAATCAGTTCACATGTATGAAAACATCGGTGGGAGGATATTACAACAGCCAGAATGTATATAACATGAATCCCACAGAAGTGCATTACAGTATAGCTGACTGGGCCATGGCAGGGGGAAGACTGGCGGGGGTGGATAATTCCCTTTTCTTTTTCAATCCGTACAGCAGTACGTGTCCTCCGTATTTCCCGACCCGCGTGGGAGTCATACACAACAGGATAGGTGACCATTGCTTCTATATCCCCACCAGATATTACGAATTAACGTAGAGGGAGAGGTGATTCAATGGAAACAGAACAGAAATACGTTCAGAAGATACCCCTGTCCGATATGACGCCCGTACTTGAGGATATAGGCTACATGCCTGAAGATGTCCGGGAAGAGGGGCAGGAGGGCGATATATCTCCTGAGGAGATAAACGATAATCTGAGCGCGGCTCTGGGGAGCTTCGCGGGAGCTGAGACATATCCGATGATAATACCCAACAGTCCCAGGTTCAAGGTGCCGGCAAACCCGCTTATGCCTCCTGAATACAGCGAGATACTGGACTACAATGCAGTGCAGTACCAAAACGGGTTTTTCAGGACGCAGATAGGCAGATACGTGAAGGTAGAACAGCTGGTAGGCTCGGACATCATAGAGGAATACTATGGCTTTCTCATAGGAGTTGGGATAAACTACATCGTGCTCCAGGATTACGACAGCGACAATATACGCGTCCTGGACATATACGGCATAAAGAACATGTATGTTTATTATACCGACATATCCATATCGGGAGACAGGAACCAGCAGCAGGGACAGCAGGAGTAAAGAGCATAAAAAGGGCGAAGACATATGTCTTCGCCCTCATGTGATATGCTGATATTAATAGTGAACCACAACGGGCATGTCTGTCTCCGCCTTATTGTAAAGATCTCCCATCTTTGAAGGCGGGATGTTTATGCAGCCGTGGCTTCCGTTTGAGATCCATATGCTGCCTCCGAAGGAGCTTCTCCAGTCAGCGTCATGGAACCCTATACCTGTCCAGTTGATGCCCATCCAGTATTTAACAGGACTTTCATACTGCGAGCCGTCCACATTGTCGCCTCTTAAAACAACGTTCCTGGCCTTGTTTATCACATAATACGTACCTGTAGGAGTAAGGGTGCCGTTGACCCTGCAGCCTGTAACGGTGTCGCATGAGAACACGAGGCTGCCTTCCTTGTAGAATCTCACTTTCTGAGTGGATATGTCGACATCGATATAAGTGTCGCCCAGATCCTGAGAGTATTCTCCGTAGCCTTCAGCGGAATAGGCAGGCTTCCTGCTTACGTCCTTGTGGGAATTTATGTCGCTCACAAGCTGAGCTGTCTCCTTTTCCTGGTCTATGGTCCAGCCGTAAAGCCCGCCGCTGACATTTATTTTTTTACCTGACAGGGACGTAAAACTCCTGCTGATGCCCACGTTATCGTATTTTTCGGCCAGGGAAGCCACATAGGCGGCCACTTTCTCCTCATCAGCCTCTCCGGAGTAGCCGTCCTTCATGAGCTGCTGGAGCTGCTGGCTGGAAATCGTGAAGGTCTCTTCGCCGAGCTGATACGTTATTTTCTGATCCAGATATTCCCTGCAGAATTTCTGATATTCGAGAAGCTTGCTGCTGTCTGCCGTCACCTCGGGCATTGTGTAGTATGAGCGTTCATCGTATATCATCTTCATATCTCCCGTCTGAATGTGCATAAGGAGATCCTTGAAGAATTTTTCCTTATCCGCTTCAGTGCCGTAATGCTCTTTTACTATCGGGAATTCCGGATCGGACATATCGACATAGGCATCGCGGCTTTCCGTCGCGCCGGCTCTGTTGAGAAAAGCGGCGGATTCCACCTCTGTCCTGAACTCATTGCTGCAGCTCTCTATTATCATGGGTATGCGAACAGAGACAGGAAGACCCAGATACTTGTTGGCTGCCGCGAAAACCATGTAATTGTTCTTTATTTTGGATATCTCACCCACTATGTCATATGTACATCCGAAATCGGTAAAGTCGGTTATTTCCTCATTGAGAGTGCCGAACACTACCAGGCTTCGCCTGTTCCACTCTTCGGATATTTTGGCCGCCGCCTCTTCATATGTAAGACCTGAGCAGTCCACCCCGTTTACAGAGATCTTGTCGGGAAGAACGGAACTGTCATAGTCTGATGTCCTGGCATAGGCGAAGGTTGTTGCTGTGATTGCCGCAATGATCAGCAGTACTGCCGCTGATATTATCAAAAATATTTTTTTCATGATTTCTTCTCCTCGACTTTTTTATTCTACTTTATTTATATTGATTTTTCCACAGAAAAAAACGTTTTTTGTGTTAAAATATAAATATATTTTAACAGTACCAGATATTTACAAAACAAGGGGTTTACATATGGCTTTCACTCATCTTCATGTACATACGGAATACAGCCTTCTGGACGGAGCTTCCAGGATAGACGATATAGCGGCCAGGGCAAAGGAGCTGGGGATGGATTCCCTTGCGATAACCGACCATGGAGTCATGTTCGGAGTCATAGATTTTTACAGGGCATGCAACAGAGAAGGGATAAAACCCATAATCGGGTGCGAGGTCTATACGGCTGCCAGGACTCTCTGGGACAAGGACGCGGAAAAGGACAAGCACATGGGTCACCTGGTGCTGCTTGCGGAAAACAACACGGGATACAAAAATCTTATGAAGATCGTGTCTGAGGGATACAGGCACGGATTTTATTATAAACCGAGGATAGACAAGAATGTACTGAGGCAGTACAGGGAAGGGATAATAGCTCTTTCAGCGTGCCTTGCGGGAGAAGTGCAGCACAGGCTTTTAAACGGAGATTACGACGGGGCCAGGAAAGAGGCTCTGGAAATGGAGGAAATATTCGGCAGGGGCAACTTCTTCCTGGAGCTGCAGGATCAGGGACTCGAAGAGGAGGCGCGGATATTTCCGTCCATGAAAAAGCTCCACGATGAGACAGGGATACCCTTTGTCGTCACCAACGACGTGCACTATGTCCGCAGGGAAGACGCAGAGGCGCAGGACGTTCTCATGTGCATACAGACAGGAACCACTCTGGACGATGAGAACAGGATGCGGTTTGCGAACGATCAGTTTTATCTGAAATCGGAGGATGAGATGCGCAAGCTTTTCTCAAATGTTCCGGAAGCCTGCGACAATACGGCGAAAATAGCCGAAAGGTGCAATGTGACGTTTAAGTTCGGGGAGCTGCACCTGCCGGATTTTAAAGCGCCTGATAACATGAAAAACAGCGATTATCTCAGGATGCTCTGCGGCAGGGGGCTGAGAGAAAGGTATCCGGATGCTGCGGGCAAAGAGCTTGAGCAGCTTGAAGAGAGGCTGGACTACGAGCTTTCAACCATAGAGAGCATGGGGTATGTGGAATACTTTCTCATAGTGTGGGATTTTATAAACTACGCGAGGAACAGGGGTATAATGGTAGGGCCGGGAAGAGGTTCCGCGGCGGGAAGCATAGTTGCGTACACTCTCAGGATAACAGATATAGATCCAATAAAGTACAGCCTCATATTCGAGAGATTCCTGAATCCCGAAAGAGTGAGCATGCCGGATATAGACATAGATTTCTGTTATGAGAGAAGGGGAGAGGTGATAGATTACGTTACCGAAAAGTACGGCGAGGACAATGTGGCTCAGATCATAACCTTCGGGACCATGAAGGCAAAGGCGGCTGTAAGGGATGTAGGCAGAGTACTCAATGTCAGCTACCCGGAGACGGACGCCATAGCCAAGGCTATTCCGTTTTCGATCAAGATGACTATAGACAAGGCTCTTGAGACGAGCCCGGAGCTAAAGCTCAAATATGAGACAGAGGATACGACTAAAAGAGTCATAGACATGTCAAGAGCCATAGAGGGAATGCCGAGACACGCCTCGACTCATGCGGCGGGCATAGTGATATCAAAGGAGAGACTGGATGAGTACGTGCCGCTTTATATGGCTGACAAAGGGATCTCGACCCAGTTCAATATGACGACAATAGAGGAGCTGGGACTGCTGAAGATGGATTTTCTCGGGCTCAGGAATCTGACGGTCATAAGGGATGCCCTGGAAATGGTCAGGGAAAACCACGGTGTGGATATAGACTTTTCTTCCATGTCATATGATGATCCGAAGGTGTTCTCCATGATAGCCCAGGGCAACACTCAGGGCATATTCCAGCTGGAAAGCGCCGGTATGACAAGCTTTATGAAGAATCTGAAGCCGGACTGCTTTGAGGATATAGTGGCGGGCATATCCCTTTACAGACCGGGGCCTATGGCGTCGATCCCCGTGTACATAGACAATAAAAAGCACCCGGACAACATAGAATATATACATGAAAAGCTGGAGCCGATACTTTCCGTAACATACGGATGCCTTGTGTATCAGGAGCAGGTGATGCAGATAGTGAGGGATCTGGGAGGATATTCGTACGGCAGATCCGATCTTGTACGCAGAGCCATGAGCAAGAAAAAGATGGATGTGATGCTCCAGGAAAAGGAATACTTCATAAACGGCAAGACAGACGATAATGGCAATGTGGAGATCGCCGGCTGCGTAAGGAACGGAGTGCCGCAGGACAAGGCAGAGGAAATATTCAATCAGATGGTGAGCTTTGCCGAGTATGCTTTCAACAAATCACACGCCGCGGCGTATGCCGTGGTAGCATACGAGACAGGATATCTCAAGGCTCACTATCCCGTTGAGTTTATGGCGGCTCTCATGACGAGCGTCATGGGGGATCCGGCGTCCATAGCAAAGTATATGAGAAACTGCAGCGAGATGGGAATAGAGGTGCTGCCGCCTGATGTGAACAGGAGCCAGAAGAAATTTTCGGTACGGGACGGAAAGATCAGGTTCGGGCTCCTCGGGGTAAAGAACGTGGGCGAAGGAGCCATAGATGCGATAATAGAAGCGAGAGAGGAAAAGGGTCAGCCGAAGGATATTTTTCAGATGGTGGAAAATATCGACATACACAAGGTCAACAAAAAGGCTTTGGAAAGTCTCATAAAGGCAGGAGCGCTGGACTGCTTCAGTGAGAACAGGGCGGCGCATATGGCCGTATACGAAGGGATCCTCGAAGCGGCGCAGTCCAATGCCAGGAACAATCTGGACGGGCAGATGTCGCTTTTCCAGACAAACGCCGATACTATGGAAAAGGGCGGCAGCATAAACGCGCTCCCTGATGTGGAGAACTTTTCCAAGGAAATACTGACATCTCAGGAAAAGGAGATGCTGGGCGTTTATATAACGGAGCATCCCCTCAAGGAATTCGAGGGACTGATCAGAAAGATGACATCCGTCAGCTCACAGGAACTGTCGGAGGCTCAGGATGCGGAGGAGCAGGGAGAGGAGCACAGCTACATAAGAGACGGTATGCATGCGGTTATGGCCGGGATCATAACGGCAAAGAAGACTCTTGTGACTAAAAACGGAAAAATGATGGCATTCGTTGATCTGGAGGATCTCTACGGCACAGTGGAGGCGATAGTGTTCCCGAATGTATACGAAAAATTCGGCAGTCTGATAAAAGATGACGCGGTCATATCCATATCGGGGACCATAAATTTCAAGGAGGGCGAGGTGCCTAAGATACTGGCGGAAAAAGTATCCGACCTGAGAGCGCTGGCAGAAGGCGAAGAGCGGGATAAGGGTTCCGGTAAAAAGAAAAAAGAACCTGACGGGATAGTCAAGATAAGACTGCCTGAGGGAGACAAAAACGAGCTGATGAACAGTATAAGGGCTGTTATGAAAAAGCATTCGGGAACTTATCAGGCTATACTTTACATGGCGGAGGGAGGCACTGTAAGGACATCCCCGGAGCTTTGGGTAACGCCTGATACGGAATTCAGAAAAGAGATAACGGATATAGTGGGGGAAGGCAATTACAAGGGCTGACCCGCGGGAAGGATGGTATTATGGACAGGATAGGAGTACTCACCAGCGGAGGAGACGCTCCCGGGATGAACGCGGCTATAAGGGCTGCTGTGCGAAAGGGCATATCCATGGGAATGGAGGTCTACGGCATAGAACGCGGATATGAAGGTCTCCTTGACGGTGAGATAAGAAAAATGGAGTGGAAGGATGTGGGAGACATACTCCAGAGGGGCGGGACCATACTGAGGACGGCGAGGAGCGAAAGGTTCATGACACGAGAGGGTCAGCAGAGAGCGGCGGCGATCCTGGAGACATTCGGGATAGACGGTCTCATAGTGATAGGAGGAGACGGGTCGTTCAGGGGCGGCGCTGCTCTTTCCAGACTGGGGATAAATGTGATGGGCGTTCCGGGGACCATAGACAATGACCTGGGCTATACTGACAGGACCATAGGCTTTGATACGGCGGTAAATACGGTGCTGTCTCTTATATCCAATATAAGAGACACGTCATCCGCCCACGAGAGAGCTACCATAGTCGAGGTCATGGGAAGACGCTGCGGTGATATAGCGCTCCATGCAGGACTGGCGGGAGGAGCTGACGCAATACTTGTACCTGAAGCGGAGATGGATATAAACGCTTTATGCAGAAGAGTCATAAAAGGGCAGCAGTCAGGCAAGCTCCACAGCATAATCGTAAAGGCTGAGGGTGTGAGCATGGGAACAGAGGAGCTTAGAACGATCCTGGAGGAACGGACAGGAAGGGAGACGAGGACGGTTGTCCCGGGGTATATACAGAGAGGAGGCACTCCTACGGGAGCGGACAGGATACTGGCCAGTCTTACGGCGGCCAGAGCTGCCGAGCTTTTGTACGACGATGAGGAGAGCAGGGCTGTAGGCGTGCTTAGAGGCAGGATAATATCATGCCCTCTCGAGGAGGCGACAGAGATGAAGAGAAACTTTGACGAGGAGATGTACCGTATGGCGGATATACTGTCATAGGGATCACTCCCTGTTATGGGGAGTCTTTATATCAAGGCCTATATCGTTGCCTATAACGGAGCCGAAGCTTATGGCATCGGTTCCGAATTTTTTTCTTATGCCGTCAACAGCCTGCTCGAGCTTTTCGCCCTTTTCCTCTGTCATGTCTTCGCTGTCAAAGAGGGAAAGCTGCCTCGACTGGTTTTCCCGGCAGAGGTTTATGGCTGTTATGGTAAGCATCCTGACTGGTTCTCTGAAATTCCAGGATCTTTTTATTATGGAAAGCGCCGCAGACGAGATGACCCCGGTAAGGTTTGTGGGATTGTCAAGCTGCTGCTGCCTCGATATCACCTTAAGGCTGGGATCCTTTATATCCACCTTTACTCCGAAGCATTTCACGTGATGCTTCCTCAGCCTTGTGGCCACAGTGTCGGAAAGACCTGTGACGGCTGTTCTTATATCCTCCTCGCTCACCAGATTCCTGCGGAATGTTATGCCGTTTCCTATGGATTTTATATCCTCGCGCCTGTCGTATCTCAGAACAGGCGTGTCGTCCAGTCCGTTGGCATAGTCGTGTATCAGTGAGCCCTGTTTTCCGAGAAGGCGTGTAATGACGTTTTTTTCCGAAAGAGCAAGATCGCCTATGGTGTTTATGCCGTAGCCTCTCAGACGTGACGCGGTGGCTTCGCCCACGAAAAACATGGCTCTTATGTCAAGAGGCCAGAGGATGTTTTTGAAATTTTCGCGGGTTATCACGGTTGTTGCGTCAGGCTTTTTGTAGTCGCTGCCCATTTTCGCAAATATTTTGTTAAAGGACACGCCTGCGGACAGAGTGAGACCAAGCTCATCCTTTACGGTCTTTCTTATGGTGTCGGCTATCCGGCGCCCGTTTCCGAACAGATTGAGGCTGGCGGTGACGTCCAGCCATGACTCGTCAACGCTGAAGGGCTCCACCATGTCTGTAAACCTGAGATATATTTCGTTTATGAGACGGCTGTAATGCCTGTATTTGTCGTGATGGGGCGGCACGACCTGAAGGCCGGGGCATTTTTTCCTGGCCTGCCACAGAGTCTCAGCTGTGACGACCCCGTACCTTTTTGCTATTTCGTTCTTTGCCAGTATGATGCCATGGCGGTTTTCCGGGCTGCCGCATACAGCCATGGGAACGTCCCTGAGATGGGGATGGTCGAGGAGCTCCACGGAGGCGAAAAAACCGTTCATGTCGCAGTGAAGTACAGTTCTGTCCATAGTGAAACCGAAGCCTTTCTCTGCATTATACTCAATATCTATCACATGTATTATATCATAAATATTTACCTGAAATTTGTGTGAAAATACATAATACGCTTTTTAAGCGAACGGAATCTATGTTATAATAACCCAGGATAAAACCGGAGTTAAGGGAAGGGAGACAGGAGTATGCTTTCAAAGATAAACAACATTCTCAGGATCACATTTCTCGTTTTGGGGGCAATGTTTTTCATATTGAAGCTTACAGACGAAAAAAAAGGGGAAAAGATTTCCTATAAGGAAGGATTTCAGAGAGAAAAATTCGACGATATCTGGTAAAGGAGTTTATTTGATATGAGGATACTTACCATAATAAGCGGCATTCTTATGGTGCTGTCGGGAGTGTTCTGTTTCGTCAACCCGGGACAGACGTTTCTGGCGCTGGCCTTTATAATAGGCATAGTTATGGTGATAAACGGCATAATACACACCATGGCGTATCTTATAGGCAGAGGCTTTCACAACAGAGGAGACAATAACGGCTGGATACTGACCGATGCTCTCATAACGCTTCTTCTTGGCATACTGGTGCTCTGCAATCAGCTTGTGGCGGATACGGTCATACCTATGGTGTTCGGGATGTGGATACTTGTTTCCGGAATACTGAGAATAGAGGCCGCCACCCGAATAGACCGGGTGAGAAAAAGAGCCAATTTCATGACAACGCTGCTTACAGGGATCCTTACGGTGATAATAGGCATATTCGGATTCATAAATCCGCTGGTGATGCTCCTGAGCACCACAGTGCTCCTGGGGATATTCCTTGTTATGGAGGGCGTGAATATCATTGAGCTGGGCATCCACATGCCTCATGAAAAGAAATCATACGTGAAGATATACAAGCGAAGAAGGGAACCGGTAAAGATAACGCCTGAGGATGAAACGCCCGAAAAGGTGGCTGAGAGGATCGAAGCGAAGAAAAGAGCCGAAGAGGAAGAGGCTATAGGTATAAACAATATAAACGGAAATGTATGATGTATGTATTTTAGGAGGAGGGGCGGCCGGACTGGCTGCCGCGGCTTCTCTGGACGGAAGTTTAAAAAAGTGTATAGTTGAGAAGAATGAAATCCCGGGACGAAAGCTCATGGCTACAGGCGGCGGCAGGTGCAATATCACCAATGCGGCCTGCGGCGGCAAGGCGGTGACCCTGGATTTTTTTAAATCCATAGGCATCGAAACGTATGAAGACGGCGAAGGCAGGATTTTCCCGTATTCCAACTACGCTCCTGATGTTGTCAGGGCTCTTGAGGAAGCAGCCTTAAGAAAAAAGGCCGACATTTTTACGGGGTTTGCCGTTTCAAAGGCGGAAAAGAGCCTTGATGGAGCATTCATCATAAGCGGAGACAGGGGAAGCTTGAAAAGCAGGACGGTCATAATGGCTGTCGGCGGCAAGGCGGCTCCGCAGATGGGAACAACAGGCGACGGATATATAATGGCGAGGAAATTCGGACACAGCGTGAGCAGGACGTATCCTATACTGACGGCGCTGGAATGCGGAGAATTCTCAGACATAAAGGGTGTGAGGGCAAGAGGCGAGGCTTCTCTTTACAGGGACGGAGAAAGGATAGCAACAGAAAGAGGAGAGATACAGTTCACGGCTGACGGGATCTCAGGCATATGTGTGATGAATCTGTCCATGTATATAAAGGCTGACAGGGACGAGCCTGTAAAAGAAGCGCTCAAAAGATATCGCGTGGAGCTTGATCTTGCGCCTGACTTTTCACGGGAGGAAGCAGAGGCGCGTGAAAGCTCGTTCGGCATACTTTCGCAGCGTCTTGCAGCCAGGGTCCCGAAGGAGATCATGAAGGCGTGGAGCCTTCCCGTAAAGGGAGTGAAGGGATGGAGGAACGCCCAGTGTACGGCAGGAGGCGTGTCTTTGGACGAGGTGGACGAAAACACCATGGAATCAAAGCTGGTGCCGGGGCTTTATTTCGCGGGAGAGATACTTGACATACAGGGACCGTGCGGAGGCTTCAATCTCCAGAACGCCTGGGAGACGGCCATAAAGGCGGCGGTCCATATAAACGAAAGACTGAGGGCGGGATAAGTATGAGATACATTATAAACCAGATAAGGATAAGACCCGGAGAGGCGGCGGAGGATCTGGAAAAAGCCATATGCAGGAAGCTGGGCAAAAAGGATCTGCATATAAAGGATATAGAGATAAAGAAAGAGTCCATAGATGCCAGAAAAAAGCCTGATGTGAGGCTGGTATATACGGCTGAGTTTTCGTGTGACGAAAGTCTGCCGCTGAAAAAGGCGGAGAACGCCGTGTACATACCTCCCTCTGCCGCGAAAAAAGGGATCCGCCCCGTTGTGGCAGGGTTTGGGCCCTGCGGGATATTCGCTGCGCTCATACTTGCGGAGGCAGGTCTCGAGCCCCTTGTCATAGAGCGTGGAGAACCGGTGGATGACAGGGTATGCTCCGTGAAAAGATTCTGGGAAGGCGGAAGGCTGGATACGGAATCGAACGTACAGTTCGGAGAGGGCGGAGCAGGCACGTTTTCCGATGGCAAGCTTACTACAGGCATAAAGGACGTGAGGACGGGAAAGGTGCTGGAGGAGTTTACGGAGGCGGGAGCCGACAGCAGCATCATGTACAGACAGAAGCCGCACATAGGGACGGATATGCTGCGGGGGATCGTTAAGAACCTGAGGGAGAAAATACGGTCCATGGGAGGAGAGGTCCTGTTCAACACAAGGCTTGAGGATATATGCGCAAAAACCTCCAAAGGAGAAAGGCGGCTCGTGTCGATTACCGTCTCGACAAGGAGCAGGGGAGAGGACGGCCTGTATATGGCAGGAGAAAAAAGAGAGATAAATACAGGATGCCTCATACTGGCTTCGGGACACAGCGGGCGGGATACATTTGAGATGCTGAGAAGACAAGGGGTCTTCATGGAGCAGAAGCCGTTTTCCATAGGAGTGAGGGCCGAGCATCCTCAGGAAATGATAGACAGAGTGCAGTACGGGGACAGGAGCCTTGCGAAAATACTGGGAGCGGCGGAATATAAGCTGAACTGCAGAACAGAAGGAGGAAGAGGCGTATATACATTCTGTATGTGTCCGGGAGGCTACGTGATAAACGCATCCTCAGAGGAAGGAGGGGCGGTCACCAACGGCATGAGCCTGAAGGCGAGAGACGGCATTATGGCCAACAGCGGCCTTCTCGTGGACGTCAGGACATCTGATTTCGGATCAGATGATCCTCTTGCGGGGGTGGAGTTTCAGAGAAGGTATGAAAGAGCGGCATACGTTAAAGGAAACGGAGAGCTTCCGAGGACATTATACGGCAGCTTCAGAAGAGATGCAGACGATCCGGTAAGGCAGAGTCTTCCCGGATTCGCCGCGGCAGCAATAACGGAGGCAATGCCTTTTCTCGGTAAAAAGCTGAGAGGGTTTGACGGCGATGACACACGTTTTACCGCCGTGGAGACACGAAGCTCTTCTCCCGTGAGGATAAAGAGAGACGATACCATGCAGTCCAGCATCAGAGGTCTATTCCCCGCCGGAGAGGGCGCGGGATACGCGGGAGGCATAATGTCAGCGGCTGTGGACGGGATAAAAGCCGCGGAGAGGGTGATAGAAGAATATTATCGGTAGAGCTGAATATAATTTATCATGCAGCCGCGCCGTAAGGGAGGAAGCGGCCGGCAATCTGAGGAGGAGCCATGGATATAAAGGAAGAGCTGCTTTTTGATTTCGCGGTGAACATGCCGAGAGTACTGGTCTCCGGCAGCACAACGGTGCTTGATAATGTGAAGAAACTCATGATGCTCACAGATACTCAGATCGTGGTTTCAAACGGCAGAAGGTATACCTCCGTAGAGGGAAAGGGATTTGTCGTCAGCCAGCTTAAAGAGGAAAGGATGCTGATAAAGGGTGAGGTGGAGGAGATCAGATTTTTTTCGGCGCTACAGGAAGATAAGGATAGAAGGGACCGGTCTGATCCGGATAATAAATAAGTGTATAAAAAACAGCATAGATCTTAAAAACATAAGGTGGAGATCGCCTGTGGAATCCACGGCGGAGATCCGTGAAGGGGACATGGACCGGTTCAGAAAAGCGGCGGGACATTCTTACAGGATAACTGCTCTGGATGAAGGAGGAGCCTTTTGCTTTTTTCGAAACATAAAAAAACACATACCGGCCATAGCGGGCGCCTTTATCACAGGCGCTTTGATTTTTTATCAAAGCCTTTTCATAGCAGAGATAAGAGTGGAAGGATACAGAGCTTTGAGCGAGGAGGCTGTGAGGGATGTACTCAGAGAGGAGGGGCTCTTTCCCGGGGCGAGAAAGCAGGAGGATTACAGCCATGTGAAGAAGAGGCTTTACGAGGAATTCGACGAGATAACATGGGTGAGCGTATTTGAAAAGGGGAGACTGATAAAGGTGGATCTTGCAGAAGGCGGGCAGCAGCAGGAAAATACTGTAGATGACAGCCTGCCGGCAGATATAGTGGCTGCAAGGTCGGGTCTGATCGAATCAGTCACTCCTCTTGAAGGCAACGCGGCGGTGGACAGAGGCGATTACGTCAATAAGGGCGATGTCCTTATAAGCGGGGTCTACAGCTATCAGAGCACCAATTACGAAAGGGGAGACAGAGTGTATGAGATGTACAGCCATGCCAGAGGCAGCGTCATGGCGAAGACTCCGCGCAGACTCACGTATTATGTTGAGAAAAATGAAAGAGAAAAAGAAAAAACAGGCCGCAGGATATGGGGCATATCGATCAGGATAGGAGATCTGAGCATCGATACCGCATCAGGGGCAGGAGACTGGCAGGCATCGCAGATAAGCGAGAAGACTGTCGTAAGCCTTGTAAGACCGCTGCCGTTTGAGATAAAAACAGTGAAAAAGGAAGAAGTGAGGCTCACAGAAAAAAGACGAAGCGAAGACAGGATAAGGAAGGTTGTGGCAGCCGCGGTCAGGGATTACGAAAAGAAAAATCTGGAAAAAGGAGAAAAAACGGCAGGAAGCTCTGTGGATCTTTACGAGGAGGCCGGGGTCATAAGAGCAGAGGTGTTCATGGAAGTCATCGAGGATATAGGCGAGGAAAGGGAGATAAAAAAGACTGACAGAGAGAGCAGAGAATGAGGCAAAAGAAAGGTTTGAATTTTCAGGGAGAAGAAAATATAATATAGGTATGGATAAGATACAGAACGAAGTAAAGGACCGGATGGTGGAGGTGCCTGTCAGCGAAGGCCTGGACAGAGGGGAGCTTTTCGGAGGCATGGACGGCAATCTGGGAATAATAGAAAAAAAGCTGAAGGTTGATATAATACAGAGAGACAACGCTCTCATACTTAAGGGAGACAACGCCGGAAAGGCGGAGGGAATACTTCGCGAAATGATGAGCGTAGTGGAAAAAGGAGAAAAATTGGATCAGCAGAAAATAAGCTATATAGCGGATCTTAACGATGAGGGCATATCCTATAAGAACGAAAACGTCAGCGGCGATCTCATATGCTTCGCTCATGACGGAAGACCGCTTAGACCGAAGACCATAGGACAGAAAAAGTATGTGGAGGCCATAAGAAGGAAGGATATAGTATTCGGTATAGGACCGGCAGGCACGGGAAAGACGTATATAGCCGTTGCCATGGCCGTGAATGCTTTCAAAAGCAGACAGATACAGAAGATAATACTGGCAAGGCCCGCTGTGGAGGCTGGAGAGCGGCTGGGTTTCCTGCCGGGAGATCTTCAGGAAAAGGTGGATCCTTATCTCAGGCCGCTGTACGATGCTCTTTACGATGTGCTGGGAAGGGAAAGCGCCCTGAGGCTCAAGGAAAAGGAGGCCATAGAAGTGGTGCCTCTGGCATATATGAGGGGAAGGACGCTTGATAATTCATTCATAATACTGGATGAGGCGCAGAATACGACGCCTGAGCAGATGAAGATGTTCCTTACGAGGATGGGATTCGGCTCAAAGGTCGTCGTTACGGGTGACATAACTCAGATAGACCTGCCGCGCGGCAAGAGATCAGGACTGGTAGAGGCGCAGAAGGTGCTGAAGGGCATAGACGAGATAAGCTTCTGCATCATGAAGGATATGGATGTGGTCCGTCATCAGCTCGTAAAAAAAGTCATAAACGCCTACGATGCATATTACAGAAAAAATCCGCCGGCAGAGGACTAGCGGGAGAAAGAGAAGGATTTCATGAGGATATTGCTGGGAGAAGAGGGAAAAATAAGCGGCGAGCTTTTCAACACACTGGAAACTGCTGCTTCTCTTTGCGTTGAAAAGGAAGGGCTGGATCCCGACATGACGGAGATAAGTCTTACATTTGTGTCAAAGGACGAAATGAAACGTCTTAACAGCATGTACAGGAACAGGGACAGGGTGACGGATGTTCTCTCCTTTCCGCTGATAGAGGATTTCGAAGATGTGGACGAGGACAGGGAGCTGCTTCTCGGGGATGTGGTCATATGCCTTCCCGTGGCGGAGGAGCAGGCCGAGGAGTACGGACATTCCAGGGAAAGGGAGATCGTATATCTCTTTGTCCACAGCGTATGTCATCTTCTCGGATACGATCACATGGAGGAAGAAGAAAAACGGCAGATGCGACAGAGGGAGGAAGAGGTTATGTCCCTCGTGGATCTTGAAAGGACGGTGCAATGAGCGGCATATACCATGGAGGATACACTGAGGACGAGTTGATTCGCATAGCGAAGGAGGCCTGCGGGAAAGCATACGCTCCGTATTCCGGATTCAAAGTGGGGGCAGCCCTGCTTACGGAAAACGGAGATATTTATACGGGAGTCAATGTGGAAAACGCATCATACGGCGCATCCATATGCGCGGAAAGGACCGCGTTTGTAAAGGCAGTGTCAGAGGGAGAGCGGGATTTTGCCGCCATAGCCGTTGCCTCGGAAGAGGATGAGGCTGTCCCGTGCGGCATATGCAGGCAGTTCATGTACGAATTCGCTCCCAATATGGACGTTATAACAGAGAGCGGCGCAGGAGAGCCGAAAGTGAGGAAGCTGAGAGAGCTTCTTCCGGAAGGATTCAGGCTTGATAAGGATCGCCGGTGACAGGGCGGGAGGAAAATATGAAAACAGGATTCGCAGGTATAATAGGAAGGCCGAATGTGGGAAAATCCACTCTGCTCAATACAGTGCTGGGAGAAAAGATCGCCATAACGACCGACAAGCCTCAGACGACGAGAAATACCATAAGAGGGATATATACCGACAGAGACGCAGGCAAAGACGGCGTCCAGATGGTGTTCATAGATACGCCGGGAATACACAGACCAAGGACAAAGCTGGGAAAATACATGACAGATGCGGCGGTGGGGACCTTAAAGGAAGTGGACGTCATAATACTCATAGTTGACGGAAAACTGAGCGACGGACCCGGAGACAGGTACATAGCGGAGATGCTGGACGGCATCACAACTCCCAAGATACTCGCCATAAACAAGATAGACAAGCTGCCGCCAGATGAGTTTGAAGAAATATACAGGCAGTACGATGAACTGGGAATATTCGAGGATATAATGGGCATATCCGCAAAAGAAGGGACCAATGTGGAGCGCCTTGTTGAGAGGGCTTCAGAGTTCATGGAGGAAGGCCCCATGTACTTCCCTGACGATATGATAACGGAACAGCCCGAAAGGTTCATAGTCAGCGAGATAATAAGGGAAAAGATACTCATGTATCTGCGGGACGAGGTGCCTCACGGCGTGGCTGTGGAGATCGAAAGCTACAGTGAGGAGGAGACGATAACAAAGATAGGCGCGGTCATATACTGTGAGAAAAAGACTCATAAGGGGATAATAATAGGAAAGGGCGGAAGAAAGCTTAAAGGCATAGGCAAAAGCGCCAGAGAGGAAATCGAAAGGCTGCTGGGAACAAAGGTGTTTCTCGAGCTCTGGGTAAAGGTGAGGGAAAACTGGAGAGACAGCGAAGCCGCTCTGTCAAGTTTCGGCTACAAAGACGGAAGGTGAGAAATTGATTACCGATACCGAAGGCATAGTGCTCAGACAGATAAGGGCATCCTACGGAAGGAGGATGATCCTGCTGTTTTCAAAAAAGTTCGGCAAAATAAGTGCCGGAACAGGGATAGGGGAGAGAGGAAAGAGCAAAAGCTCCCTGGCTCTCAGACCCTTTACATACGGAAGATATGAGCTTTTCAAGGGAAGGGACAGCTACAATATAAACAGCGCCGAGGCGCTGAGGAGCTATTACGCCATAGGCGAGGACGTGGACAAGTATATGAGCGGAGCGTACGTGCTGGAATTTACGGAGAAAGTCCTCGCAGAGGGCGTGCCCTCGCCCGGGATATTCAATCTTCTTATAGACTTCTTCGACATACTGGAGAAGAGGGAGAGAGGCATAGGAACCCTCGTCCTGGCATACCAGACGAAGGTCCTTAAATATTCGGGAGTTCTCCCTGTTTTGGACAGATGCGCCATGTGCGGGGAAAAAAAGGATCCTTTTAAATTCAGTGTGGAAGAGGGAGGAGTAATATGCAGCCGGTGCAGTCAAAAGATAGAAAATTCACAGTCCCATACATTGATTTATGACATTGAATTTGGTATAGTAGATATATTAAAGTACTTTACGGCGCACTCTCTTAAAAAACTTGAAAGCCTTGCACTCAGAGAGGACGCCGGGAAACTGCTGCAGCGGATCCTCAGAGATTACGCGGCGTACTATTTGGACGCTTCCGACATAAAAAGCGAAAAGCTTGTCTGAAGCGCAGTTATCAGGAGGTAGAAAATGGAAATCACTCTGGAAAAGATAGAACTGGTGAAGGACAGGACAGGAGTTACGTATGCGGAGGCAAAGGAAGCTCTCGAGGAGTCTGACGGAAGCGTGGTCGATGCCATAATAGCCATAGAGGAGACTATAAACGCAGGCGAAAAGGGAAGGGGCTTCGGCAAAAAAGGCGAAGAGCTGTTCAAGAGCATAAAGGATCTTGTTAAGAAAGGAAACGTATCGAAGATACAGGTGAAGAGAGACGGGGAGCTCATACTGAACGTTCCCGTAAACGCGGGCATAGTCGGCGTTGTTATCGCTCCGCTGGCATCTGTTGTGGCCGTGGCCGCTGCGTTCGGGTTCAAGTGCGTCATAGAAGTGATAAAGGACGACGGGACCATAATAGACGTCAGCGACGCCGTTACAGACGCTATGGGGACAGTTGCCGAGAAGGGCAGCAGCG
This sequence comes from Bacillota bacterium, assembly GCA_963929955.1. Classification (GTDB taxonomy): domain Bacteria; phylum Bacillota; class Clostridia; order Peptostreptococcales; family Anaerovoracaceae; genus Lentihominibacter. Next base: position 26,690 of record CAWVKQ010000002.1, on the reverse strand, counting down.
TAGCCAGCGACGTCAAGGAAAAGAGCGCGGATCTTTACCAGAAGGGTAAGGAAAGAGGCTCTGAGATATATCAGAAGGGCAGGGAAATGGCAGGAGAGGCTGTCAGCAAAATAAAGAAGGATGACGGGGAGTACGATTTCTCGGAATGCTTCACAGAGGAGCAGGAGACTGATGAGGTCAAGGCCGAAGAAGGCGATGAAGCAGCGACGGAGGCAGAAGGCGCCGAAGCGGCTGAGCAGAAAGAGGAGACTCCGGCAGAGGAAGCCACGGAGGAAGATAAGTAAAATAAACATGACAATGGAGAAGCAAAGGACATGAGTACAGAAGTGACGATGGATAAGCTTACTGCCCTGGCAAAGAACCGCGGTTTTATATTCCCGGGATCGGAAATATACGGGGGACTTGCCAATACATGGGATTACGGCCCTCTGGGAGTTGAGCTTATAAACAATGTGAAAAAGGCCTGGTGGAAGAAATTCGTACAGGAATCAAAGCACAACGTAGGCATAGACGCAGCCATACTGATGAACCCGGAGGTATGGGTTGCATCGGGACATGTGGGGGGATTCGCGGATCCTCTTATAGACTGCAAAAGCTGCAAGTCAAGGTTCAGAGCGGATCAGCTCATAGAGGACTACCTGAAAAGCCAGGGTATAAACGATGTGACCGTAGACGGATGGTCCAACGAAAAGCTCGAGAGCTTTATAGCCGAGAAGGGCATAAAGTGCCCTGAATGCGGCAAGGCGGATTTTACGGGAATAAGGCAGTTCAACCTGATGTTCAGGACATTTCAGGGAGTTACCGAGGATTCCGGCGCGGAGATATTCCTGAGGCCGGAAACCGCTCAGGGCATATTCGTAAATTTCAAAAATGTGCAGCGCACGTCCAGAAAGAAGATACCTTTCGGTATAGCTCAGGTGGGAAAATCCTTCAGGAACGAGATCACTCCGGGGAACTTTATTTTCAGGACAAGGGAATTCGAGCAGATGGAGCTTGAGTTCTTCTGCAAGCCCGGCACTGACCTGGAATGGTTCGCCTACTGGAAGGATTACTGCGTAAATTTCCTCAGGTCACTGGGAATGAAGGAAGAAAACATAAAGCTCAGGGATCATGAGGCTGAGGAGCTTTCTCATTACAGCAACGCGACAACCGACATAGAATACAGATTTCCTTTCGGATGGGGAGAGCTGTGGGGCATAGCCGACAGAACGGATTTTGATCTGAAGAGACATATGGAACATTCGGGACAGGATATGAATTATCTTGATCCGGAGACAAATGAGAAATACGTGCCTTACTGCATAGAGCCGTCCCTGGGAGTGGGAAGAGTCGTGCTGGCGTTTCTTGTGGATGCATATGATGAGGAAACAATTACAGACGGAAAGGGAAAGGAAGACACGAGAACAGTGCTGAGACTTCATCCGGCGCTTGCGCCTTTCAAGGCTGCTGTCCTTCCTCTCGCAAAGAAACTGGGGGATGTGGCGGAACCTGTATATGAGGATCTTGCCAGATACTTCTCCGTTGATTACGACGTTACGGGATCCATAGGAAAGAGATACAGGAGACAGGATGAAATAGGAACGCCTTTCTCCATCTGTGTGGATTTTGATACGGAAAACGACGGATGCGTGACCATAAGGGACAGAGATACCATGGAACAGATTCGAATACCTGTGGATCAGGTTAAAGAATATATAGAACAGAGATTGATTTTCTGATAATTTTATGACGAGGAGAGTATAGGAAAATATGGAAAAGTTTGTTTATTCATTCAACGAAGGCTCGAAGGACATGAGAGATATCCTGGGAGGAAAGGGCGCCAATCTTGCCGAGATGACCAAGATAGGACTCCCGGTGCCTTTCGGGTTCACAGTTACTACGGAAGCGTGCAACAGGTATTACGACGAGGGGCAGGTCATTGCCGATGATATCAGGACATCTATATTCGAAAAGCTGGAAGAGCTTGAGAACGTGACCGGCAAGAAGTTCGGAAGCGTTGAAAACCCTCTGCTGGTGTCTGTAAGATCTGGAGCAAAGATATCGATGCCCGGAATGATGGATACCATACTTAATCTCGGACTCAATGACGATACCGTTGAAGGCCTTGCCGCTCTTACGGAAAATCCAAGGTTTGCATATGACAGCTACAGAAGATTCATCCAGATGTTCGGCGATGTTGTAATGGAGATAGACAAGAGAAAGTTCGATGCCATATTCGACGGAGCGAAGGAAGCAAAGGGATGCGAATCAGACGTGGATCTTACGGCTGACGATCTCAAGGACATAATAGTAAAGTACAAGGAGCTGGTAAAACAGGAAATGGGAAGAGACTTCCCGCAGGTTCCTAAGGATCAGCTCATGGAAGCCGTAATGGCTGTATTCAGATCCTGGAACAATGACAGAGCCATACTGTACAGGAAGCTCAACGAGATACCTGACAGCATCGGAACTGCTGTTAACGTACAGTCCATGGTATTCGGAAACATGGGAAACACTTCCGGTACCGGCGTGGCATTTACGAGAAACGCAGCTACAGGAGAAAAGGCTCTCTTCGGAGAATTCCTGGTAAACGCCCAGGGCGAGGACGTTGTAGCCGGTATAAGGACGCCGCAGCCTATATCCGAAATGGCTGAGGCATTCCCTGATGTTTACAAGGAGTTTGTAAGGATAGCCGAGCTTCTTGAAAATCATTACAAAGACATGCAGGATATGGAATTCACTGTGGAGAGAGAAAAGCTCTATATGCTCCAGACGAGAAGCGGCAAGAGGACTGCTCCGGCTGCCGTTAAGATCGCCGTTGATATGGAGGCGGAGGGCCTTATTGACAAAAAGACCGCTGTTATGAGAATAGAGCCCGCTCAGATAGATCAGCTCCTCCACCCTATGTTTGACGCGGACGAGCTGGCAAAGGCCGAAAGGCTGACAAAGGGACTGCCTGCTTCACCGGGAGCAGCTGCAGGAAAGATATACTTCAACGCATCGGATGCCGAGGCTGCGGCAGCCAACGGTGAGAAGGTACTGCTGGTAAGGCTTGAGACTTCTCCTGAAGACCTGGCCGGAATGGTGGCGGCAGAGGGAATACTGACTGCCAGAGGCGGCATGACGTCACACGCTGCCGTAGTAGCCAGAGGAATGGGAAAATGCTGCGTATCCGGCTGCTCGGAGATAAAGGTGGACGAAGACGGAAAGAAACTCACTATAGGCGAATATGTCTTCGGAGAGGGAGACTATCTCTCACTCAACGGAACATCGGGCGAGGTGCTCAAGGGAGAGGTGAAGACCGTACCGCCTGAGCTTTCCGGAGATTTCGCAAAGATCATGTCATGGGCTGATGAGATAAGGACACTCAAGATAAGGACAAACGCGGACAATCCTAGAGACGCAAAACAGGCTGTTGACTTCGGAGCCGAGGGCATCGGTCTTTGCAGAACAGAGCATATGTTCTTTGAAGAAGAGAGGATCCCGGCTGTCAGAAGAATGATACTGGCTGATAATGAAGAGGAGAGAAGAGAAGCTCTCAAATTCCTCCTTCCGTATCAGAAGGGCGACTTCAAGGGCATATACGAGGCTATGGGAGACAGACCTGTTACCATCAGACTTCTGGATCCGCCGCTCCATGAGTTCCTGCCTCATACAGATGAAGAAATAAGGGCTCTTTCGGAGCAGATAAACGTACCTTATGAGAAGCTGGCAAAGAAGACAGAAGAGCTTCATGAGTTCAACCCTATGCTGGGACACAGAGGCTGCCGTCTTGCAGTAACATATCCTGAGATAGCTGAGATGCAGGCAGAAGCCATCATAACGGCTGCCATCGAAGTGAGAAAGGAAAAGGGACTCGATATAATCCCTGAGATCATGATACCGCTGGTTGGAACGGTCAAGGAGCTGGCAAACGTAAAGGCTACGGTAGTTAAAACAGTAGAGGCTGTAATGGAGAGAGAGGGAGTCAAGTTCGATTATCTGGTTGGAACGATGATAGAGATACCTAGAGCTGCTCTCACTGCTGATGAGATAGCACAGGAGGCTGAGTTCTTCTCGTTCGGAACGAATGACCTCACTCAGATGACCTTCGGATTCTCAAGAGACGATACAGGCAATATAATCAAGGAATATCTCGACAAGGGAATATTTGACGATGATCCGTTCCAGAGCATAGATCAGGTAGGCGTCGGCAAGCTGGTAAAGATGGCCGTAGAGCTCGGCAAGCAGACGAGACCTAATATCAAGCTGGGAATATGCGGAGAACACGGCGGTGATCCTAAGTCAATTGAGTTCTGCAACGGGATAGGACTCAATTACGTATCCTGCTCACCGTTCAGAGTGCCTATCGCAAGGCTTGCGGCGGCACAGGCCGTAATAAAGAACAGCTAGGCTTAAGGAAACAGATTTAAAAGCCGGTATCAGCATGACCGCTGATGCCGGCTTTGTTATGGGATTTGCCGCATATGTGTTGACCGGCGGTGAAAATGCGGATATTATTATTAGGAACGATATGATAACAGCAGCCATAAAGAAAAGGAACAGAGTATGAACGAACAGGACATAAAGGAAATTCTTGAAAATGTGAAGAAGGGTGAAATGGATACCGAGGCGGCTCTGGACAGACTCAGAGATCTTCCGTTTAAGGACCTGGGATTTGCCAGTATCGATAACCACAGAGCTCTGAGGACAGGCTTCCCTGAAGTGGTCTACTGTCAGGGAAAGAAGCCGGAGCAGATCCGTGACATAATGAAGGAACTGCACGCAAAGGGAGGTAATATAATAGGAACAAGAGCCACTGAAAGCGACTTTGAGGAAGTGAAGAAGGCTGTGCCTGAGGCGATGTATCATGAAACTCCGGGAATAATCGCCGTAAAGGACAAAAGACAGGATGAAGGCTCCGATGAAAGGCTTGGCAGCATTGCCGTCGTAACAGCCGGGACTGCGGACATACCTGTGGCCGAGGAAGCAGCCGTAACAGCGGAGATGTTCGGCAATGAGGTTTTCAGAGTATATGACGTGGGGGTGGCCGGGATACACAGGCTGTTTGCCAAGCTGGACATTATAAGGTCCGCGGATGCAGTCATAGTCATAGCAGGCATGGAGGGAGCCCTTGCAAGCGTTGTGGGAGGACTTGTGGATGCTCCTGTCATAGCGGTTCCCACAAGCATAGGATACGGCTCCAATCTCGGCGGGCTGTCCGCGCTGCTGTCCATGCTCAACAGCTGCGCCAACGGCGTCGGAGTAGTCAATATAGACAACGGGTTCGGAGCGGCATATCTTGCTTCAGTGATAAACAGGCAGGGAAAGAGGCGCGGCATCTGATATGACGGCAATATTTCTTTCACCGCTTTATATAGCGGTAAACGTATATGTGGCTGTAAGAGCGATAAGGTGGATGACAGCGCTCTGGGGGAGGCTGGGGCATCCTCTGGTAAAGGGCGTTTTTGTGACAGTATTCACCCTGTTTGCCGCAACGCCTCTTATGGCTGTTTTGGCTGATACCGGCGAGATCCACAGGATATTGAGGTACATATCCAACTGCTGGCTGGGAGTGCTTGGCATCACGCTTGCCGTGCTTCTGATATTTGACGGCGCCAGGCTGATCCTCAACAGAACAGTATGGAGGGGAGACAACCCTTCGGTGAAGAGACTGAAAAGGGGAGGGATCTGCGCTGTTCTCATAATAGTACTGCTGAGCCTTTACGGAGTATATCACGGCGACAGAGTATACGTAAGAGAGGAGAGGGTCGTGGTGCCGGCGCAAATCAGCGGAGAGCTGAGGATAGCACTCATAGCAGATCTTCATCTTGGATACAATACGAAGCAGAGTCATATAGACGAGGTGGTCAGGGCTGTAAACGAAAGCAATGTGGATATGGTGGCAGTAGCCGGAGACGTATTCGATAACCAGTACGCAGCCATAAAAGATCCCGACAGACTCGCAGCCAGTCTGTCAAAGATGAAAAGCAGGTACGGCACATACGTGTGCTGGGGCAATCACGATGTAGAGGAAAAGATACTGGCCGGATTCACATTCGGGGGCAGCGAGCCTAAAAGCGACGAGCAGTTCAGGCGTTTTCTGAAGAAGGCTGATATGACTCTTCTTGAGGATCAGAAGATTGTCATAGGAGAGAGCTTCTGTCTGGCAGGAAGAAAGGACGGATCAAAGGCTGAAAAAGAAGGCGAAGAGCGAATGAGCCCGAAGGAGCTTTTAATGGATGCGCCCGGCGACATACCGGTCATAGTGATGGATCATCAGCCTTCTGACAATGAAAGGCTCGCGGAAGCGGGCGCTGATATAATACTTTCGGGACATACCCATGACGGGCAGATATTTCCGGCAAATCTGATAATGGGCATGATATACGATAATCCATACGGCGTAGAGAGGTATAAGGAAAGTGTTTCCTGCGTCACATCGGGAGCAGGGCTTTGGGGACCGCCGATGAGGATAGGGACTGACAGCGAAGTGATGATAATTGATGTTGAATTCAAAGAAATGTGAGAGAGAAGAAGATGTGGAAAATAAGAGAGCTTAAATCAGAAGGCCGCAGGACTCTTAAGAAAAATTACTGGCGTATAGTCGGCATAAGCATACTCATGACATTCCTTGTAGGAGGGATGGAAATGGGGCTTTATACCGACAGCCCGGAAAGAGCGCTTGAAAACGGCCGTCTTCACGTTAATACAAACGCGGATATAATAAGGGACTGGCACATAAGCATGGGAGATATCTCCCAGGGAGACGATGAGGAAAAGGTCCTTGCATTCATGGGTGAGCATTACAATCCAACAAAGGGAGTGCTGGCAAAGGTATATAACAGGGTAACAACGGAAAGATCAGTGCTTTACGGCATACTGGATGCGACAAATAATATGGTTTTCAAGAACCGGCTGGGAGAGGGAGCCATCATACTGATAGGCTCGCTGATAGCCGGAGCCATAGTCGCGCTGGGAATAAACGTCCTGCAGGTGGGACAGTGCAGATTCATCATCGAAAACCGGTCTTATCACGGGAGCCGGCTCGGAAGGCTCCTGTTTCCGTGGCGGGTCAGGCGATGGAAACATATAGCTTTTGTGATGTTTAAAAAGGCCGTTCTTCTGCTTCTGTGGGATCTGACGATAATAGGAGGCATAATAAAAAGATATTCATACAAGATGGTACCGTATATACTTGCGGAGAACCCGGATACAGGAAGCAAGGAGGCATTCAGACTTTCCATAGAGATGATGAAGGGAAACAAGTTCAGAGCCTTTCTTCTCGATCTGTCCTTCATCGGATGGTACGTTCTCAATATCCTTACATTGGGTATCCTCAGATGGGTATACATACTCCCTTACAAGGATATGGTATACGGCGAGCTCTATTATACTCTCAGAAAGGACGCCATAGACAGGAATACGGAGCTTTCATCCTGCTTTAACGATGAGAAGCTTTATGTGGACACGGATGAGGAAGAATATCCCGTTGAAGAGCACAGGCTCTATGACGGGAGGGTAAAAAGATGGATAAAGATAGATTACCGCAGAAATTATTCCATAACCTCACTGATAATGATATTTTTCGCTTTTTCCGTTATAGGGTGGATGTGGGAGGTGTCACTGCATCTTTTCGGAGACGGCGTATTTGTAAACAGAGGATTCCTTCACGGCCCGTGGCTGCCTATATACGGAGCGGGAGGGGTGCTGGTACTGGTGCTGCTCAGAAGGTTTGCCGAAAAACCGGCGCTCATGTTCATACTTACAATGGCAGTGTGCGGGGTCGTGGAATACTTTACTTCATGGATACTGTGGGAGACGCAGCATAAGTACTGGTGGAATTACTCAGGATATTTTCTCAACCTTAACGGGCGAATATGCGCTGAGGGGCTTATAATGTTCGCTCTTGGCGGATGCGCATGCGTATATATTGTGGCGCCTTTCCTCGATGAAATGTTTAAACGCATACCAAAGAGACCGGCTGCGGCGATATGCACCATGCTGGCTCTGTGCTTTGTCGCCGACACGGTGGTTTCCCTCATACATCCAAACGAAGGAAAGGGCGTGACAAATTACGGGAATGCGGGAAGCGAAAAGACTTCCGTAACAGAAGCCGCAACAGTAACAGCAGAAAAAGTGTCCGGCCCGTGAAAAAGGGCTGGACATTTTTAAGAGCTGAGTATATAATAGTAAACTGTAAGACGTTATCGGTTTAATGTGATAAAGTGATAATACACAAAAGCATTAAAGTGAAATGAACGGCAGGAGTAGGTACGATGAAATACAATTTAAGGCCTGACGAGACAGCCACCCTTGAGCTGAGGGGACTTTACGAGAAATACGGATACAAGAAGTATAAGATAAGCAAGTTTGAAGAGTATTCTCTCTATGTGGAGAACAGGGACTTTTTCACGGGAGACAAGGTGCTGACCTTTACAGATCTCGACGGAAGGCTTCTGGCGATGAAGCCTGACGTAACCCTTAGCATAATAAACAATACGAGAGCGGGAAAGGGAAAGACGGAAAAAATATATTATATAGAAAATGTATACAGAGAAAGCAAGGAGAACCATTCCTTCAAGGAGATAAATCAGATGGGGCTTGAATATATGGGCGATGTGACAAAGTACGGCGTACTTGAGGTCATAGCGCTTGCGGCACAGTCTCTGAATACCATAAACAGCAGCTATCTCCTGGAAATATCGAATATGAATTACGCCATGAACATGCTGGGAGCGCTTGGGCTTACGGAGAGCGTTTATCTGAAGCTGCTGAACAACATAAGGAGAAAAAACATAACAGGAATAGCTGACACAGCAAGAGAAGCCGGGCTTAAGGGAGAAGAGGAGGACATGCTGTGCAGGCTTCCGTTTTTGTACGGACGTCCTGAAGAAACCGTAAAAAGGGCTCTTGACATGGCGCTGGACGATACCATGAAGGAGGATGTCAGGGAGCTGGAAGAGTACTGCGAAGCTTTAAGAGACATGGGATATTCGGAAAACATACAGCTGGATTTTTCCATGGTAAACGATATAGACTACTACAATGGCATAATATTCAGAGGATATGTAAGAGATCTTCCGGGATGCGTGCTGGCGGGAGGCCAGTACGACAGGGCCATGAAGCTGTTCGGCAAGAAGGCGGGCGCAATAGGCTTTGCCATATATCTCGACGAGCTTACAAAGGGAAGGCCGCATATATCAAGGTATGATGTGGATGCTGTACTCATATACGGGGATGCGGATATGAGGGATGTCGCCGGAGCGGTGAAGATCCTCCAGGAGAAGGGGATGTCCGTGAGAGCGGAAAGAAGCCTTCCCGACGGAGTGAGATACAGGGAAATGTACGTGCTCAGAGACGGAATGCCGGTAAAGGAGGAGATGTGATGTTGAACATAGCGCTGCCAAAGGGAAGACTGGGAGATCAGGTGTACGATATTCTGGCATCCATAGGCTACGACTGCCCGGGCTATTACGAGCAGAACCGTAAGCTCGTCTTTGAGAGCCCGGAAAAGGGAGTGAGATATCTTCTGGTAAAGCCTAGTGATGTGGCAATATATGTGGAGCATCATGCGGCTGACGTAGGGATAGTAGGGAAGGATATCCTCATGGAAACCGGCGCTGACGTTTATGAACTCCTTGATCTCAAAATAGGAAAATGCAGGATGGCGGTAGCGGCTCCCGAAGGATATGTGGAGGACCCGGACAGGACTCTGAGAGTGGCTACAAAGTACGTCAATGTGACAAAGGAGTTTTACGGTTCAAAGAACAGGGACATAGATATAATAAAACTGAACGGCAGCATAGAGCTGGCGCCGATACTGGGGCTGTCGGATGTGATAGTTGATATAGTGGAGACAGGGAGCACCATAAGGGAAAACCATCTTGAGATCATAGAGGAATTCAAAAGTATAAGCGCCAGATTCATAGCAAATAAGACAAGCTTTAAATTCCAGAATGAGATAATAAGCAGCATGCTTAACCAATTGAGGGAAAAGGTAAGATGAGCAGATTTTTAGATGACAGATACAGGAATCTTGAGCCCTATACGCCGGGAGAGCAGCCTAAGAACATAAATAGGCTCATAAAGCTCAATACCAACGAAAATCCGTACCCGCCGGCTCCGGGAGCGGTGAGGGCGATAAATGAAGAGGAAGGCGCAGGGCTCAGGCTCTACTCCGACCCGGAGGCGGCGGAGCTTACTGAAGCAATAGGCGGATTCTACGGACTGGAAAGATCCATGATAATGACCGGGAACGGTTCGGATGAGATCCTGGCCTTTATATTCATGGCGTTCCAGGGAAAGAAAAAGAGATTTTATTTTCCTGAGATAAGCTACAGCTTCTATCCTGTGTACTGCGATATATTTGAAGCAGAGGCTGTGAAGGTGCCCCTGGCACCTGATTTTTCAGTTGACCCCGATGATTACGCCGGCGTGGACGGGACAATAGTGATAACGAACCCGAACGCACCCACGGGAATGGCGATGTCCCTTGACGATATAGAGAGGATACTGGCCGCCAACAGGGAGCAGCTTGTGGTGATAGACGAAGCATACGTCGATTTCGGTGCTGAGAGCAGCGTGAAGCTTTTGAAAAAGTACGATAATCTCCTGGTGGTGCAGACATTCTCAAAGTCCAGGAGCCTGGCCGGAGCCAGGATAGGATTTGCCATGGGGAGTGAAGATGTGATCTCTGATATGAACAGAATAAAATTCAGCTTTAACCCGTACAATCTAAACAGGCTCTCCATAAGAGCCGGGGCGGAATCCATGAAGGACAGAGGATATTTTCATGAGACCACGGCAAGGATAACAGATACGAGAGAACGGTTTGTCGGCAGGATGGAGGAGCTTGGATTCAATGTGCTGCCGTCAAAGGCCAATTTCGTTTTTGCCGGACATCCGCAGATGCCGGGAGAAGAATATTTCACAAAGCTGAGAAATTATAATATAATAGTCAGGTACTTTAAAAAGCCGCGCATAGAAAATTTTGTAAGAATAACCATAGGAAGAGACGATGAAATGGACGAGCTTTTAAAGGCCACGGAAGAAATACTGAAGGAATACCGGTAGGAGGATGCTCTTTATGAGAAGAAAAAAGATTCTGAGAGAAACCATGGAGACTGACATTTCTCTGGCCCTGGAGGTGGACGGAACAGGAGCCTACGAGACTGATACAGGCTGCGGATTCCTGGATCACATGCTGCAGCTTTTCGCGCGTCACGGAAGATTCGATCTTGCCGTAGAGTGCAGGGGCGATACCGATGTTGACTATCATCATACCACGGAAGACATAGGGATAGCTCTGGGAACCGCGTTCAGAGAGGCTCTGGGAGATAAAAAGGGAATAAAAAGATACGGATCCATGCTGCTTCCTATGGATGAGGCGCTCGTGCTTTGCGCCGTAGATATAAGCGGCAGGGTATCGGTGAATTTTGATGTGGACATGCCGGCTCAGAAGGTCGGGGATTTTGATACAGAGCTGGTAAAGGAGTTTATATACGCCATGGCAAGGGAAATGGGGCTGACCGTCCATATAAAGCTGCTGTCGGGAGAAAACACCCATCACATAGCCGAGGCTGTGTTCAAAGGCCTGGGGCGGGCTCTGAGGGAAGCCTGCTCCATAGAGGAGGAATACGCTGATGAGATCCCTTCGACAAAAGGAGTGCTGTGATCATGATAGGAATAATAGATTACGGAGTAGGAAATCTTTTCTCACTGACTGCCTCGTTAAGGTACATAGGCGGAGAGCCTGTGGTGACAGGCAGGCGGGAGGATCTGGAAAAGGCCGACAGGATAATACTGCCCGGAGTAGGGGCATTTGAGGACGCCATGAAAAAGCTCGAGGCCTCGGGCCTTGTGGAGACTGTGATGGAGCAGGTGGAGAGGGGAAAGCCCATGCTGGGTATATGCCTCGGCATGCAGCTTCTCTTTGAAGAAAGCTTTGAGTACGGCCGTCACAGAGGGCTGGGTCTCATAAAGGGAAAAGTCGCTTCCATAAGCGAGGATCTGGAGAAGGAAGGGATCAGCGGACTCAAGGTGCCTCACATAGGGTGGAACAGCCTGAGCTTTTCGGCAGACGAGCCGCTCTTCAAATACACAGATCAGGGCGAGTGCGTCTATTACGTACACAGCTTTTACGGCCGGGACTGCCGGGAAAGCACGATAGCGACGTCAGAGTACGGGATAGAGATAACCGGAGCCGTGAGGAACGGCAACGTTTACGGTACTCAGTTCCATCCCGAGAAAAGCGGGGAGACGGGACTGAACATACTGAGAGCATTTATGGAGATTTAAGAGAAAACGCGGAGGAAGAGCATGAAAATTTTTCCGGCCATAGATCTGAAAGACGGAAGAGCCGTGAGGCTTTTTCAGGGAGATTACGATAAAATGACAGTGTACAGCGACGATCCGGCGGAGGTGGCAAAGGGTTTCAGAAAAAAGGGCGCCTCCAACATACATATAGTGGATCTGGACGGGGCAAAGGACGGGACATTGTCCAATTTTGAGACTGTCAGCAAGATAGTGAAAAGCACAGATATGTTCGTTGAGATAGGCGGAGGCATAAGGGATGATGAGCGTATAGCCCGTTATCTTGATATGGGTGTGGGAAGAGTAATTCTTGGAACAGCGGCTGTAAGAGATCCGGAATTTCTTGAAAGGGCGCTGGCAAAATACGGTGAAAGGATAGCCGTGGGAGTTGATGCCAGGGACGGACTGGTGGCTGTAAGCGGCTGGCAGGAAACGACATCGGTGGACAGCTTCATGTTTTGTGAACAGCTGCGCGACATGGGAGTAAAGACGGTGATATATACCGACATATCGCGGGACGGGAGCCTTGAAGGCACAAATATGGAGGCGTACAGGAGGCTCTCGCGGATAGAGGGACTTGATATAACAGCCTCAGGAGGCATAAGCTTCGAGTCTGAGATAGAGGCTCTCAGAGACGTGGTGAGCGGAGCCATACTTGGCAAGGCCATATATACGGGGATGCTGGATCTTGAAAGAGCTGTGAGGATCGCAGAAGGCGGATCCGAGAACGCATGAGATATAAAGGAAAGGATTAAAGATGATCACCAAGAGGATAATACCGTGTCTTGACGTTAGAAACGGGCGTGTGGTAAAGGGAAAAAACTTCATGGGAATCCAGGATGTTTCCGATCCTGTGGAAATGGCGGAGTTCTACAACAGAGAAGGAGCCGATGAGCTGGTGTTTTACGATATAACCGCAAGCGTTGAGGAAAGAGGCATATTCACCGACATTCTTGAAAAGGCGGCTTCACGCATATTCATACCTCTCACAGTGGGAGGAGGTATAAATACCCTGGATGATTTCGACAGAGTCCTCAAATGCGGAGCCGATAAGGTGAGCGTAAACAGCGGAGCCATAAAAAACCCCGATATAATAGAAAAGGCTGCCAAGAAATACGGGGATCAGTGCGTAGTGCTGAGCATGGACATAAAGAGAGTGGACGGGCAGTACAGGCTTTTTTCCAGAGGCGGAAGAGTGGATACAGGTATAGATGCGATAAAGTGGGCTGTAGACGGCGTTGAACGGGGAGCCGGGGAGCTGGTCGTAAACAGCATAGATACGGACGGGGTAAAAAACGGATTCGATCTTGAGATGCTGGAGGAGATAGCAGCCAGAGTCAATGTTCCCATAATAGCATCGGGCGGGGCAGGAAAAAAGGAGGATTTTTCAGAGCTGTTCAAAAATGAAGGCATAGATGCCGGGCTTGCGGCAAGTATATTCCATTTCAGAGAGGTAAGGATAGGAGACCTCAAGAGATATCTGAGAGACGAAGGCATAGAGGTCAGATTGTAAGGAGATGATGATATGGATAAGGAAAAGCTTAAATTCGATGAAAGAGGACTTATACCGGCTATAGTCCAAGATTATTACACAAAGGAAGTGCTGACCCTGGCATATATGAACAGGGAGTCTCTTGATATAACCATGAGGGAAGGATATACATGCTTTTTCAGCAGGAGCAGGCAGGAGCTCTGGCGAAAGGGAGAGACGAGCGGCAATACCCAGAAGGTGGTCACCATAACCTCTGACTGTGACAGGGATGCTCTTGTGATAGAGGTAATAAAAAACGGACCAGCGTGCCATACAGGCGCTGAAAGCTGCTTTTTCAACGAAGAATACAGGGCGGATGACGAGACTCCGTTTTCATACAAGGGACTTTATGAAATGCTTGAGGGCAGGAAGTCCAGTCCAAAGGAAGGAAGCTATACATCCTATCTCTTTGACAAGGGCATGGACAAGATACTCAAGAAGGTCGGAGAGGAATCCACAGAGGTCATAATCGCCGGGGCAAAGGGCGACAGAGAGGAGACGATATACGAGGTGGCGGATCTGGCCTACCATGTTATGGTGATGATGGTGGAGCAGGGCATAAGCCTGGAAGACGTAACAGCGGAGCTGGCAAAAAGACATGTTATAGACCACAAGATAAAGCAGGAGAGAATGAAATAGGATATATGAGCGGAACGGAGCCGCGGCATCCATGGAGATGCCCGGCTCCTGTTTTTTTAGTAAAAGTAATCGAAATTTGTCGAAACATAGACTATATTAATGTAAAATGGCAGAGCCTGTCGATTAAAAAAAACGCAGCAGCCTTGCTTAACAGCTAAAATATTTAATGGCGCACAGCGCTGTAAAAGCAATAAATATTCTGGAAGGGAAGAAGATATGTTAAAAGGAAATTTGGAAGCAAGGAAGCCGGAGGCGGCGGAGTTCAGAGAGGATGTGAGGCAGACAGGCAGGACGGAATTCCTGTCTAACATGTCTCATGAGATAAGAACGCCGCTGAATGTGATAATAGGCATGTGTGATATAGCCAGATATCACATAGACGATACGGAAAAGGTAAAGGAATGTCTCGAGAAAATAAGCAAGGCGGGAGATCACCTTACGGACATAGTGGACAGCGTTCTTGACATCACAAGGATGGAGGAAGGAAAGACTCTGCTGCAGGAAAGAAAATTTTCCGTAGAGGAGCTGTCTGATGAGGTGATGCTGCTCCTTGAGCCTCTTGCGGAGGAAAAAAGCCTGATACTGAGCTTTTCCACAAAGGATATCGTGAACAGAGTGGTATCGGGAGATTACAGCCATGTGCTTCAGGTCATTCTGAACCTGGCCACAAACGCCATAAAATATACGCCTCAGGGAGGCTTCGTAAAGCTCCGTGCGGAAGAGGCGAAGAACCCGAAAATGGATATGACTACATACAGATTCATATGTGAGGACAACGGAATAGGCATGTCAGAGGAATTCCTGCGGCATATATTCGAACCGTTCGTAAGAGCTGACGATATAAGGGTGAACAGGATACAGGGAGCAGGCCTTGGTATGTCCATAGTCAGAAAGGTCGTCGATATGCTGGGCGGCAGCATAGATATAAAAAGCGCTCCGGGAAGAGGAACTGTCGTTACAGCTGATTTTGACTTCAGGAAAGCCGTGGGAGAAAAGACTCTCGAGGATGTGGACGAGTTCAAGAGAAGGAGGGCGCAGATACTCAGGGAAAGAAAGATAGTGCTCATGGCAGAGGATATGAAGGATAACAGCGAGGTCATAACAACGTACCTTGAGGATCTTGGATTCGAGGTGGATGCTGCGGAAAACGGCGAGGATCTTGTGGATATGTTCATGGAATCCGAGGAGGGCTTCTACAAGGCTGTATTCATGGATATAGAGATGCCCGTTATGGACGGATGTCAGGCGACGATAATGATAAGAGGGCTGAACAGAAAGGACAGCGATATACCAATAATAGCCATGACAGCCAACGTGTTCAAGGATGACAGAGACAGGGCCATGATGGCAGGGGTCAATGAATATCTGGTAAAGCCCATAAAGCTTGAGAAGCTCAGAGAAACAGTGGAAAGTCTCATAAGGGAATAGTCATATCTCCTCTATAAGGCATACGCCTTCCATGCTCTCAAGGGTGCTTATGGCCTCCTGCCTTGTGATACCCTTTGGAAGACGCGCAGATATGTTGAAGGAGATACCGTGCTCCGTAACAGGAGGGGACTGGCTGAGATGGGCCTCATAAAAGGCGGAATCGAGAGATCTTATGTATTTTACGACATCTTTGAAATGATTTATATCATCTACTTCCATATAAAGATCCAGGGTCTTGGATCTGTTATAAAAATACCTTTCCATCCTTGGCAGGAGCGCAAGGCTTATGAATATGAGGGCAGAGGCGATCAGAGCGCCTGAGTAGAACCCGATGCCCAGAGCAAGTCCCAGGCAGGCCGAGGCCCACAGTCCCGCGGCTGTGGTGAGGCCTGTTATCTTGTTGCGGCCTGTCACGAGTATGGTGCCGACTCCAAGGAATCCGACTCCGGTTATGACCTGCGCGCCAAGTCTGGCAGGATCTCCGGAGCCGAAGGTCTCCATCATGAACTGATTGGTGAGCATGGCAAGAGCAGCCCCCGTGCATACGAGTATGTGGGTGCGAAATCCGGCAGGATGCCTGTTGGCACCGCGTTCAAGCCCTATTATCCCGCTGAGTATCACGGCCAGGACAAGCCTCAGCAAAACTGAAAAAATATTTATATCATAAAACATGTCAGGTAATCTTAACATCCTGCAATACCTCCGTTTATAAGATAATTATAACACAGAGGACGAATTTGTCATCAGGAGAGTTTTGCTTTGCGCCCATATGGCATATATGGTATAATAAACGCTGAGATTATTGACTGTAAAAAGCCGCTTTTGCAAAAGATATTATCAAGGAGTCGGATATGGACGCGAAATACAAACGGGTGCTTCTCAAAATAAGCGGAGAAGCGCTGGCAGGAGACGATCATTTCGGTATAAACGAGGATATGCTGAAAAAGGTTGCTCTTCAGATCAAAGACGTTAGCGAGATGGGAGTACAGGTGGCCGTAGTCGTCGGAGGAGGAAACTTCTGGAGAGGCAGGACAGGCAAGAGCATGGACAGAGCCACTGCCGATTACATGGGTATGCTGGCAACGGTCATAAACGCCATGGCCCTTCAGGACGCTTTTGAAGCGGAAGGCATACCTACGAGAGTACAGACGGCCATAGAGATGAGAGAGGTCGCGGAGCCGTATGTGAGAAGAAAGGCAATGAGCCATCTGGATCACGGCAAGGTCGTTATATTCGGAGCGGGAACAGGCAATCCGTTCTTTTCCACCGACACCACGGCAGCGCTCAGAGCGGCGGAAATAGACGCAGAAGTAATCCTGCTGGCAAAGAAGGTGGACGGCGTTTATTCGGATGATCCGGAGAAGGATCCCGGTGCTGTAAAATACGATGTGCTGACCCATAAGGAGGTCCTTGAAAAGGATCTGAAGGTAATGGATTCCACGGCAGCTTCCCTTTGCAGGGATAACGATATAAGGATACACGTATTCGCTCTTGCAGAGGAAGGCAACATAATGAAAGCCGTATGCGGAGAAAATATAGGAACAGTTGTAAAGTGATTTCGGAGGAAGAAAAATGAGTGATTTCAACATGGGAACCCTTGAAGAAAAAATAGAAAAAAGCATAAGCGTACTTAAGGAAGAAATGGGAACAGTAAGAGCAGGCAGGGCAAACGCGGCCCTTGTGGACAAGGTGACGGTCGAGTACTACGGAACGCCTACTCCCCTCAAATCCCTTGCCAATATATCGGTGCCTGAGCCGAGGACGCTGCTCATATCCCCTTTTGACCCGAAGAGCATACCGGAGATAGAAAAGGCCATAAATGCGGCCAACATAGGAATAAACCCGGTAAACGACGGCAAGGTGGTAAGGCTCCAGATACCTCAGGTTACGGAGGAGAGGAGAAAGGAGCTCACAAAGGTGGTAAAGAAGCTGGGCGAAGATGCCAAAGTGGCTGTAAGAAACCTGAGAAGAGACGCCAACGATAAAGTCAAGAAGCTGGAAAAAGCCGGAGACTTTACGGAGGACGATGTCAAAGAGACACTCGATGAGATACAGAAAGCCATCGACAAAGCTGTCAAGCATATCGATGAGATAGTAGCTCAGAAGGATAAGGAAATAATGGAAGTTTAATGAGAAACAAAAATAGATGTGGCCCGGGTCACATCTATTTTCTAGGATACAGGTACTGCAATGGATAATCATACACTTGACAGAGACAGGATGCCGGTCCATGTGGCCATAATAATGGACGGCAACGGAAGATGGGCCAAGAAGAGAGGCATACCAAGGCTTGCGGGGCATAACGCGGGAATGAAGGCCATGAAAAAAATAGTGGATCATTCCGATAAGCTGGGTATAAAGTATCTGACCGTGTACGCCTTTTCAACGGAAAACTGGAAGAGATCCTTAGCTGAGGTGTCAGGTATATTCAAGCTGCTGGTTACGTATGTCAACAGCGATCTTAAGGAGCTCGTCGAGAACAATGTGAGAGTAAAGGTGCTCGGAGATTACAGCAGCCTCCCTGACGATGCGGTGAGGAGCCTGGAAAAGACCCTGAAGGAAACAGAGGGCAATACGGGGCTGCAGTTCAATATAGCCCTCAATTACGGCGGAAGGGACGAAATAAGAAGGGCTGTCGCCGAAATAGGCAAAAGGATAAAGGACGGACTTGTGGAGCCGGAGGACATAACAGAAGAGCTCATAGGGGAGTTTCTTTTTACCGGGACAGCCAATGATTATTCGCCTGATCCGGAGCTTATAATAAGAACCAGCGGAGAGAAGAGGCTTTCGAATTTCCTTCTTTGGCAGGGAGCCTACAGCGAGCTGGTGTTCTCTGATGTGATGTGGCCGGACTTCACTCCTCAGGAGTACGAAAAGGCCATAGCGGAATATCAGAGCAGAGACAGAAGGTTCGGAGGTAGATAGGATATGAAAACCAGAATATTATCAGGCCTTATAATGCTGCCTCTTCTTGTGATACTTTATCTGGGAGGATATGTGTTGCTGGCAGCGTGCCTTGTTATAGGAGTAATGGGAATAAGGGAGTTTTACGGCGGATTTGAGAAAATGGGCGTAAAGCCCAGCTTTCCCGTGGCATGTACCGCGGCCGTGGCTCTTTACGTCATAAACCTGTTCGCAGAGAAATATGAATGGTATATGCTATGGTTTTTCGGAGTAGTGGCAGCGAGTCTCCTTTATCTTTTCAACATGGAGAAGAGAAGGCTGGAGGACGCCATGGCCACCATAACGGGCGTGTTTTACGTGGTGTTTTTCTCGTTTCACGTTACTCTGGTGGAGCAGTCGGGACCTTACGGAAACATGGTATGGCTCATAGTGATAACGGCGTTCGGTACGGATATAATGGCGTATTTTTCGGGATATCTTCTCGGAAAGCATAAGCTTTGCCCGTCCATAAGCCCGAAGAAGACCATAGAGGGCTCTGTGGGAGGTATACTGGGAAGCGTCATACTGAGCGGCGTATTCGGATATATATTCATGCCTGAATATCTGATCCACTGTATAGTCATAGGGGCTCTGGGAGGTGTGATATCTCAGCTTGGAGACCTGACTGCATCCGTCTTCAAAAGAAAGATGGGAATAAAGGATTACGGCAACCTTATACCGGGACACGGGGGCATACTGGACAGATTCGACAGCGTGCTCTTTACGGGTCCAATGGTATATTATTACATAATGCTGGTCATAGGATACATGCCGTAGAGCTTGCGGGAGAATGGATATGAAGAGAATAGCTGTTCTTGGGAGCACCGGATCCATAGGGACCCAGGCTCTCGACATAATAAGACGCTGCCCTGACAGATTCAGGGCAGCAGCCCTTTCATGCGGGAAAAATATAAAGCTTCTTGAAGAGCAGATAAGGGAATTTTCGCCGGAAGCGGTAGCTGTAGCGGACGAGAAGGATGCCGCGGAGCTCAGGAAAAAATACAGAGGCACAGAGGTGCTCTGTGGAGCCGAAGGGCTGAAGGAGCTGGCTGCAATGGAAGGCTGCGATATGGTGCTCAATGCGCTTATGGGAATGAGAGGCCTTGAGCCTACCATGGCGGCTGTGAAGAAGGGAAAGGATATAGCATTTGCCAACAAAGAGACGCTCGTGGCGGGCGGGGAGCCTGTCATGGAGGCGGTAAAGGCAAACAATGTAAGCATACTGCCGGTGGACAGCGAGCACAGCGCTATATTTCAATGCCTCAGGGGAGAAAGTCCCGGGCAGGTGCGCAGGATAATACTGACAGCCTCAGGGGGCCCTTTCAGGGGATATACGAGAGAGCAGCTCAAAAATGTGACTCTCAGCGAAGCACTGGCACATCCCAACTGGTCCATGGGCAGGAAGATAACCGTAGATTCCGCCACAATGATGAACAAAGGCCTTGAAGTGATAGAAGCCAGATGGCTCTTCGACATGCCTTTTGAAAAAATAGACATAGTGGTGCATCCGGAGAGCGTGCTGCATTCAGCGGTAGAGTATGAGGACGGTTCAGTAATGGGACAGATGGGGACTCCCGATATGAGAATACCCATAGCGTATGCTTTCTCATACCCTGACAGGATGGATCTTTCGGGAGCTGTCAGGAGTCTTGATTTTTTCGCTCTTAAAAACGGCATGACGTTCCATGAGCTGGACAGACGTGTGTTCAGGACAGTGGATATGGCTTATGAGGCAGGACGCATGGGAGGAAGCTGTCCCGTGGTCCTGAACGGAGCCAACGAGGTGCTTGTGGAGGCATTCCTTTCGGGAAGGATCGGGTTCACGGATATCCAGGAGAATCTGGAAAGGATAATGAACGATCACGAGCCTAAATACGGACTTGACATAGAGGGGATACTGGATGAAGACAGAAATATAAGGGAAAAAGTAAGAGAAATGATATAAGGGGGAAGGATCATGACGATCATTTACGCTGTTATAATATTCTGTATGCTCATATTTGTCCATGAGCTGGGACATTTTCTCGTGGCCAAGGCCTGCGGGGTAAAGGTCAACGAGTTTGCCATAGGAATGGGTCCTGCCATTGTGAAGAGACAGAGGGGAGAAACGCTTTATTCCGTAAGGGCGCTGCCTGTGGGAGGTTACTGCGCCATGGAGGGAGAAGACGAGGACTCCGACGACGAGAGAGCCTTTAACAACAAGCCGGCATGGAAGCGGGCGCTGATCCTGGCGGCAGGCTCTTTCATGAACCTTCTGACCGCTGTGATACTGATGATAATAATCGCTCTTTGGTCAGGTCAGGCGACGACTACCGTAGGCAGTGTCCTCGACGGATCTCCGGCATATGAGGCAGGCATAAGATCAGGGGACGTTATTGAAAGCGTGAACGGACAGAAAACAGATCAGTGGGACGATATTCTCCGGACAGTAGGCGAAAGCGAGGGCAGCAGCGCCGAGATCATACTCATAAGAGACGGCAGGAGCTTTACCGTCACATCGGATCTGGAGTTTGACGAGGCTGCCGGAAGAAACAAGATAGGCATAACGTCACGGACCGAACACAGGATAATCCCGGCCATAGGAGACGGTATAGAAAACACATGGAACATGACCGTTATGATGTATGACATCATAAAGCAGCTTTTTACAGGCGACGTTCCGGTAAGCGAGCTCAGCGGACCTGTCGGGATAGTATATGCTGTGAACGATACGGCAAAGGCCGGGGTAATATATGTGGTTTATCTGTCGGCTCTTCTCAGCCTCAATCTGGCTGTTATGAACATGCTGCCTTTGCCGGCCCTTGACGGAGGACGCCTGCTTTTCCTGCTGATAAGAAAAATAACGGGAAAAAGAGTAACGGACGAAATGGAGGGAAAGGTGCATTTTATAGGAATAATGCTGCTCTTTGCCCTCATGATATATGTCACATGGAACGACATAGTGAAGTTTATAGTACCTGTATTCACATAAAAAGGCGGTAAGTGATATGAAAAAAAGCGTTTTCTGCGGAGATGTGAGGATAGGAGGCGGAGCGCCGATATCCATACAGTCCATGACAAATACGGCCACTGCCGACGTAAGCGGCACCCTCGGGCAGATAGAGCGTCTGAAGGAGGCGGGATGCCAGATCGTCAGAGTGGCGGTGCCTGATATGGAGGCTGCGGAAGCAATAAGGGAAATAAAGAAAAAAGCAGGCATACCGGTAGTGGCGGATATACATTTTGACTACAGGCTCGCTCTGGAATCCATAAGATCCGGAGCTGATAAAATAAGGATAAATCCAGGCAATATAGGCTCGGAGGACGGCGTCAGAAAGATCGCCGAGGCTGCAAAGGAAAGAGGGATACCGATAAGAGTGGGAGTCAACTCGGGTTCACTGGAAAAAGATATATACGAAAAATACGGAGGCGTGACTGCGAGGGGGCTTGCGGAAAGCGCTGTGAGAAATGCGGAGGCTCTTGAAAAATACGGATTTGAGGATATAGTCCTTTCTCTGAAATCATCGGATGTGAGGATCAATTACGAGGCGTACAGGATAGTGGATGAGATCTCGGATCATCCTCTCCACATAGGAGTTACCGAAGCGGGAACGCCCTCAAGGGGCAAGATAAAGTCAGCGGCAGGAATAGGAGCGCTTCTGCTTGCGGGTACGGGAGATACAATGAGAGTATCTCTTACAGGTGATCCTGTGGAGGAAGTTCTGTTCGCGAAGGAGCTGCTCAGCGCGGTGGGACTGAGACGGGAAAAGACGGAGATCATATCATGTCCCACATGCGGACGGACGCAGGTGGATCTTGAGAAGATAGCAGCCATGGTGGAGGACGGACTGAAAAAACTGAGCCTCAGGGGAAACCTCAGGGTTGCTGTAATGGGATGCGCCGTAAACGGGCCGGGAGAAGCAAGAGACGCTGATATAGGCGTGGCATGCGGAAAAGGCAAAGGAGTCATTTTCACGGGAGGAAAGATAATAAAGACGGTCAGGGAAGAGGACATAGTAAAGGAACTGATCGCTGCGGCGGAGGAATATGATAGAAATTCTTGAAAAGTATATCGACATCTCAAAAATAGGAGGATACGAGAGAGAAAGGCTTTCATGCACAGTAAAGAGCGCCTGGATATCCGGGGAAGAAAGAAGGCTCACGATCGCGCTTGAGCTTAATTTTGTCATGCCCTCAGGAGATCTTGCAAGATTCAGGAAGGATATGGCGGAGGCTGTGGACGGCGTCGAGACAGTTGATACGATCGTATCATACAAGGACATCATACAGACAAGGGATGAAGCCGTGGGGCTTTACATAGGCCACATGATAGATATAGTCAACGGTAAATACGCCCATGTGACAAAGACGATATCCACGGACAGATGGGAGCTTTCCGGTGAAAGGCTGACTCTGTTCGCCCTCGGGGAGCTTTCTGTAGAGATACTCAACAAAGAGGTCGCGGGACGTTTCCATGATCTTCTGCTGAGGGATCTTTCGCTGGATGTTGATGTTGTGGTAAAAAACAATACAGACGGATACAGGGCCGCCGGACGCAAGCTGGAGGAAAAGGAACGGAGCGCCGCCGCTGCGCCTGAGGAAAGACGCGGAACTGAAAGACACGCCGCGCCTTCGAAAAAAACAGAGGAAAAGGGCAATGCAAGAAGAAGGAAAAGGACGTATGTCCCCGTTAAGGGCAATGTGATAATGGGGTCAGCCATATCGGGAGAGCCTGTGGCGCTGGATGCAATAAACTCCGAAAGCGGAACGGTCGTGTTCGAAGGAGAGCTGTTCAAAAAGGACTCAAGGACAATAGGTGAGGACAGAAAGCTGGCAACTCTTTATCTTACAAACAAGAAGACCAGCATATGCGTCAAGTCATTTGTACTCAATGAAAAATGGGATGATATAGATTCGCATCTCAGCGGAGGTGACAGAGTAAGAGTAAAGGGACAGGCTCAGTGGGACAGGTTCGACAACTGTATTGCGGTAATGGCTGACAGCATAGAAAAGGCGGATCGTGAGACAAGGGAGGACACATACCCCGAAAAAAGAGTTGAGCTCCATGCTCATACAAAGATGAGCGCCATGGACGGGCTCAACGATATAAAGCGAATGGTGCAGACTGCGGAGAAGTGGGGACACAGTGCTGTGGCAATAACCGATCACGGCGTGGTGCAGGCATTCCCGGATGCTTCTCATGCGGCAAAGGACATAAAGATACTTTACGGATGCGAAGGATATTTGCTTGAAGACCGCGACCTTATAGGAGAAGACGGGACCATAGATTACAAGGGAAGAGGCACGAACCATGTAATAATATTCGCGAAAAACAGAGAAGGGCTCAGGAACCTGTACAAGCTGGTATCTCTTTCCCATCTGGAATACTTCTATAAAAAACCTAGGATACCGAAATCCGTGCTTACCCGTCACAGAGAGGGACTCATAGTTGGGTCTGCCTGTGAAGCCGGGGAGATATACAGAGCGATCCTTGCCGGTGAAAGCGAGGAAGAGCTCAGAAGGCTGGTGGAGTTTTACGACTATCTGGAGATACAGCCCCTCATAAACAACCGCTTTCTCATAGAGGGCGGTCAGGTAAAGGATGAGGATGAGCTGAGAGACAATAACAGGAAAATAGTAGAGCTTGGCGAAAGATACGGAAAGCCCGTGGTAGCCACATGTGATGCCCATTATTTTGACGAGGAGGAGGCTCTCTACAGAAGGATACTCATGGCGGGACAGGGCTTCAAGGATGTGGAAGGAGACGAGGGCCTGTATTTCAGGACGACCCAGGAGATGATGGAGGAGTTCAGCTATCTGGGAGAGGAGACGGCGCACAGGGTAGTCATAGAGAATACCAATATGATAGCAGACATGATCGAACCCATGATGCCGGTGCCTGAGGGCAAGTTCCCGCCTTCACTGCCGAACGCCGAGGAAGAGCTGAGAAGATCATGTGAGGAAAGAGCGGTATCCATGTACGGAGACCCGCTGCCTGAGGAAATAAGAGCGCGTCTTGACAAGGAGCTGAATTCCATCATAGACAACGGATACGCCGTGATGTACAGAGCTGCCCAGCTCCTTGTGGAAAAATCCTTAAGCGACGGATACCTTGTAGGATCCAGAGGGTCGGTAGGATCATCCTTCGCAGCCACAATGGCAGGTATAACCGAGGTAAACCCTCTGCCGCCTCACTACCTGTGTCCGAAATGCAGGCATATTGAGTGGGGAGACAAGGAAAAATACGACTGCGGGGTGGATATGCCGGACAAAGTGTGCCCTGAGTGCGGCACACCTTATAAAAAGGAGGGCTTCACCATTCCTTTTGAGACGTTCCTTGGATTCGAAGCCAACAAGGAGCCTGATATAGACCTGAATTTCGCAGGAGAATATCAGTCTTCGGCACAGAAATACGTAGAGGACATATTCGGAGAGAAAAACGTGTTCAAGGCAGGGACCATAGGTACCATAAAGGACAAGACAGCCTACGGATACGTGGCAAAATATTTTGAGGAGCGCGGGATAAATGTCAACAAATTCGAGCTGGACAGGCTTACCTCCTGCTGCGAGGGAGTAAGGAGGACTTCAGGGCAGCATCCGGGGGGCATAATCATAGTGCCGGAAGGACATGAGATATTTGAGTTCTGCCCTGTGCAGCATCCTGCAAATGATGTGAGATCAGACATAGTTACGACGCATTTTGATTACCACTCCATAGACCAGAACCTTCTGAAGCTGGACATACTCGGACATGATGCTCCTTCGATGATAAGACAGCTTCAGGATATGACGGGAGTGGATCCTCTGACAGTCCCCATAAAGGACGACAAGGTGATGAGCATATTCAACGGCATCGACGGTCTTGACATAAAGGATCAGGATTACAGGTTCACCCACGGAAGCTACGGTATACCGGAATTCGGAACAAAGTTCGTAAGGCAGATGCTGGATGATACAAAGCCTGAGGCCTTCGCTGATCTTGTGAGGATATCGGGATTTTCCCACGGGACAGACGTATGGCTGGGAAATGCCCAGGAGCTCATAACCAGCGGGACAGCCACCATGAAGGATGCCATATCGACAAGAGATGACATCATGAACTATCTGAGGCTCAAGGGAGTACCCAATAAAGACGCCTTCACAATAATGGAAAAGGTAAGGAAGGGCAAGGGGCTGACAGCAGAGCAGGAGCAGCTCATGAGGGAAAACAGCGTTCCGGAATGGTATATAGAATCATGCAAGAAGATAAAATACATGTTCCCGAGAGCTCATGCAGTGGCGTATGTCATGATGTCAAACAGGATAGCATATTATAAAGTGTATCATCCTCTTGAGTTCTACGCTGTGTATTTTACCGCCAAGGTAGCGTATTTTGACGAGGTGACAATGCTTAAGGGCAAGGACGCAATACTGGCGAGGATGGACGATATACTGAAAAAAGGCAAGGATGCCTCAAAGAAGGAAGAGGATGAGATACCTGTCCTTGAAGTAGCCTACGAGATGTGCGCCAGAGGATATGAGTTCGCTCCGGCAAGGCTGGGAATTTCGGACGGTATGAAGTTCAGGTCGCATGAGGGAAGAGTGCTGCTTCCATTCGTGGCCATAACAGGCATGGGAGAAGGAGCTGCCAGAGCCTTCGCGGCCGGTTATGAGGAAAGGCCTTATGAGACTGTAGAGGAGATAAGCGAAAGAGCAAGGATAAACAAGTCGGCCATAGACGAGCTGAGAAGCCACGGAGTCCTTGAAGGGCTGCCTGAAACGGCACAGATGAGCATGTTTTGATGATATGAGCTCAAACTGCCTTAAACAGGGTTGAGTGAAAAAGAAAATTCCGTATGTAAAGGTAGATGCCATACTGAAGACTAAATTCAATATTCTGAGGTTTGACAGATGGTGT
>CAWVKQ010000001.1:0-10096 GCA_963929955.1 Bacillota bacterium | reverse complement strand
AAGATGGAAGAAAGACACATTATTTAGTGGGGAGGTTTCTTGAAAATGAGTAAAGATATATATGTAGTAGTTGAGCAGAGAGACGGCATCGTAGCCAAGGTTACTCTCGAGCTGCTGGGTGAAGCGACAGAGCTCGCTGCTGACCTTAATGAAAAGGTATACGCTGTTCTCATGGGCGACAATGTAAAGGATAAGACTCAGGAACTGATCGAAGCCGGAGCTGACGGAGTTATCGTAGTAGAAGACCCTATGCTGGCAGAGTATGTAACAGAGCCGTATGCAAAGGCGCTTACAGCCGTTATCAAGAACTATGATCCTAACATCGTTCTCTTCGGCGCCACTGCCATCGGAAGAGACCTGGCTCCTAGAGTAGCTGCAAGGATCCACACAGGTCTGACTGCGGACTGCACTCACCTGGATATAGACATGAACAAGTACTTCGAGTTCCTGAAGGCAACTTCCACTGCTGATACGGATTCCATCGAAAAGAGACTTGGAATGGATGACAAGACTCTGAAGATGACAAGACCTGCTTTCGGCGGTAACGTAATGGCTACCATCAGATGCGCTGACTACAGACCTCAGATGGCTACAGTAAGACCTGGCGTAATGAAGAAGATCGAGCCTCAGAAGGGCAAGCAGGGAACAGTTGAGGAATTCAAGGTTGAGTTCGTTCCTGAAGACATGAACGTAACTATCAAGGAAGTAGTTAAGGATACTAAGAAGAAGGTTGATATCACAGAAGCCAAGGTTCTCGTATCAGGCGGAAGAGGTATCGGTTCACCTGAATTCTATAATGAGCTGCAGAAGGTTGCGGATCTGCTCGGCGGAGAAATATCCTCATCAAGAGCTAACGTTGACGCCGGCTGGATCGAGAAGGACAGACAGGTTGGACAGACCGGTAAGACAGTTAGACCTGAGCTGTACATGGCCTGCGGTATATCGGGAGCTATCCAGCATATCGCCGGTATGGAAAATTCAGAGTGCGTAATCGCCATCAACAAGAACGATACTGCCGCTATATTCGAAGTATCCGATCTTGGAATAGTAGGCGATGTAAAGGTTATAATACCTAAGCTTACAGAAGCTCTCGAAAAGTACAAGAAGGAAAACGCGTAAGCATTATCCTGACAGTGAAAGCAGAATAGCGCAGATCATATGATCTGCGCTGTTTTTGTATTTCTGTTATGATCGTCGGGGTCATCCGCGTATCAGAGTCCCGCTCTCATCTGCTGAACGCCCTCTCTTATCACGAGCTCCTTGAGGCGGTCGATGTGAACGTCGGCAGCCTGGCGGGCTTCTTCAGCCTGGCCGTTTTCAATGGCTTCAAGGATGGCCCGATGCTCTTCAGGCATATTTTCAGCTCTGCGGAAATTGTCATAGTATATGTATCTGAATCTCAATACCAGTTCCTGGAGCTGTTCGATCATGCTGACAAGGATCTTATTGTTACAGGATTCCACTATTATATGATGGAATTTCGTGTCATTGTCTATCATGGCCTGCATATCGCCTTCGGCTACGGCCTTGTTGTATCTGGCGGAAACCTCCTTCAGTTCCTTCAGCTGCTCCGGCTTCATTCTTGAAGCGGCGAAATAAGCAGCCAGACCTTCCATGTTCTGACGCACCTCCAGGATCTCGACCATATCTTCCGTGGATATCTGTGAGGCATAGGCGCCGCGTCGCGGCTCGATGGTAACAAGCCCTTCCTTTTCAAGCTTTCGGATCGCTTCCCTTATAGGCGTTCTGCTGACTCCCATCTCTTCGGCAAGCTCCACCTCCATCATACGGGTGCCGGGGACTATCGCCCCTGTAAGGATCTGCATTTTCAGCTCTTCATAGACCATTTCTCTTAAAGGCCTGTGATTTTGGATATCAAAATTCAACATATTTTCACCTCGCGCATTATGGTAGCATCGGAAGACTGTGGAGCATATCTACTAGGTGGTCTTTGTCCAGAAGCTTTCCCTGTTACAGCGGCTCATGATACCGCATATCCGTCTGGCGTCTTCCATGGTATCGCACAGACCAAAGACAGTTGGACCGCTTCCGCTCATAAGAACCCGGTGAGGCTTGCACAGGTCTTGCATTTTGTTCTTTGTATACACAACATTAGGATAACGCTTTAAAGTGAAATTTTCAAGTACATTTATCATATTTTTTTCCACAGCGGCCGCATCATTTTTTCTCAGAGCCTCGCAAAGCTGATAAGTGTCGGGTCTTTCCGGTATATGAACGTGATCGATGCCCTTATATACCTCTGCCGTGGAAACATTCACAGGCGGCTTTGAGAGGACGAGGTGAGACTTGAGCGGCGGCAGAGGAGTGAGATCCGTGCCTCTTCCTGTAGCCAGAGCGCATGTGGAAGCCAGGGGATCTTTGCGGAATATAGTGCGCAGGTTTTTGTCGGATGCGGCCTGCCCCATCACGCAGAAAGGAACATCCGATCCCAGCTCAGCGCCCAGGCTGCATAACTGCGCGAGGGAAAGCTCAAGTCCCCAGAGGAGATTGAGAGCGTGCAGGACCGCTGCTCCGTTGCTGCTGCCTCCGGCAAGGCCGGCGGCTACCGGTATGCGTTTTTTTATATCGATCCTTATTTTACCGCTTCCGGAAGGGTCAAAGTTCTCCTGCATGAGCATGGCGGCCTTATAAGCGAGATTGCGGCTGTCGGTAGGGAGAAAATATCTGTTTGTGGAAAGCTCTATGCCCCTTTGAACCTCGTACCACCGCACGAGCACATCATCGCAGAGGGCTGTCTGTTGCATTACCATCTCCACTCTGTGAAAGCCGTTATCCATGATGCCGTTCACGTCAAGACTGAGATTTATCTTGGCAAAGGCCTTTATCGTTGCTTTTTTCATAATTCACCTGCCTGTAAAAAACAGGTGGGAAGACCCACCTGTTTTAGTGACGCTTACTTGCGCTTTTTCTTGTTTTTACTGTTCTTGCTGTTTCTCTGCTTGCCTGTCTGTCCCTTAGGATTGGTCGTGCCCTTGTTCTGAGGTTTGTTTGTTTTAACCACCTTTACCTTGTAATCACTGCCGGCGGCTGATATAGGACGAGGGCCGGATACTCTCTTGTTTCCGGAGGATTCCTCTTCCTCCTCCTCAGCGAACAGCTCTGCTTCTATTTCGGCTTCCCTGGCCCGCTTCTTGGCGAGAGCCTCGGCTTCCTTGGCCTTTTTCTGCCTGTCTTTAGCCACTATTTCCTCTACGGATTTTCCCGTTCGCTTTGCTTCCTTGTAAGGGTTTACCGTATCATGCTTTCCCTTTTCCTGATTTTCCTTTTCAGCAGCCTTCTTGGTGCTTCTCATGGTGAAGAATATCATTCCCACGATCATGACTACCATCATGATCATGTATACGGTGTTTGATGTGGACTGGTCGAGAGTCCTGAACGAGATCCTGCTTGTCTCTCCCAGCTCCTGCCCGTTGGCGGCCTGGAGGCTCTTGTCTATGGTAAGAGTGTACTTCGTGTCTCCCTTTATGGTGATGTCGGAATCCATGGTGTCGGATACGACCATCACGAGGCCTTCCTCGTCATCGCTGTAGTAAACATCGGTAGGGATCTTTTTGCCTTTTGGATCCGTTATTTTGAAGGCTTTTTTGTTGGCCTTTTCCACAGCATCCGACTGAGGTTTCATGTCAGTGCTGAAATACAGCTTTACGCTGAGGTTCTCCACAGCGACTCCGGTGTCGTTGTTTTCAGGTGTGGACGACTCTATGGTGAAATTGGCAGCCTCAGATGAGGCGTTGTCTCCGCCCGCGGCAAAGCTGGCAGGTGCCAGCAGAGATACGGCCATCACGCAAAGACAAACCAGTACGCCTATTTTTTTCATTACAGCTTTTCCTCCGACTTCTTTTTTCTGAGTTTTTTAAAAAAATCCTTCATTAAGCAGCTACATTCTTCCTGCATAAGTCCGGTCTCTATTATTGTAAAGTGATTCAGTCTTTTTTCCTGTGGTATGTTGAATACGGATCCGCAGGCGCCTGATTTGGGATCAGGCGTGCCTATGTAAAGACGTTCGATCCTGGCAAGCACTATGGCGCCGGCGCACATGCTGCATGGCTCCAGAGTGACGAACATACAGCAGCCGGGAAGTCTCCAGCCGCCCAGGGCGCGAGCCGCGAGCCTTATGGCAGTGATCTCGGCGTGAGCTGTGGGATCCCTGAGGGTCTCGGTCTCATTGTGAGCCCTGCTTATGATCTCGCCGTCTTTTACTATGACCGCTCCGACAGGTATCTCACCGGCGCGGAACGCCTTTTCAGCTTCTTCAAAAGCTGCCTGCATATATCTTCTCATACACCAGACAATAGTATCATATTTTCAGCCTTCTATCAAGGGTATTTCCTCAATATGCCCATTATATCTGTTTATGGCAGCTATCCAATATCCGTACACGGTGAGCCGTTTTTCGCCGGGAGAAAGGCTTTCGCCGCGTGCCGTATCCGCCGATCCTCTTATTGGCTGCCAGAAGACAAAGCCGGAGCTTCCCCCGTCAGGCTGCTCCGCGCTGAAGGATCTGCCCGGCACTCCCAGGAAAAAGTGGGAATCCGTCGTGCCGAAAATAAAGTGACCGTACGTCTCAAGGCCGGTGAGCGAGCCGGGAGACACTATCGGAAACAGGGAGGTATCGCTTATCTTTTTCCATGAGGCGCCTGTGAGATCGCTGGTAAAGGGAAGGATAAAGGGGAAGCTTTCGCCTCCTGAGGCAATGGCGCGGCAGTTTTCCAGCACTACTCTGTTGTAAAAAGGGCTGTAATCAGCAGGTGAGGGCTCCGCGGTGTTCAGGCTTTTTTTCTCTATGGAAAAATCGCCCTTGAGGACAGGGTGCAGAGCTTCGCGGCTGTTTACGGTGGACATGGCCGCTATTATGGCAGATGAAAAATCCCATATACCCATACCGCGGCCGTCAAGATCGACAGGGTTTATGCGGAAGCTGCCCTCGCATTTCCCGTAAGCCGAAAGAGACACGTTACCCACCATGTGGTAGTGCCTCCGTTCGTTTTTCTGACCGGAAAATATCAGCTTGTATACATATTCCCCTCCGGGAAAGAACTTTACATTGTCCGCCATGACGACTACAAGCCCTTTGCTGCTGTCAGCCTCTATCTTGAGATAACCCTTTATATCCTCGTTTTTATCAAGGGCGAACCTCCGGCCCTGCGCTTTAAGAAGAACGGGGCTCTTTTTTACTTTTGAAAAATCCATGGCAGTCTCCTTGTTAAATACATATTTTTTTAGTAATATATGTTTTAAAGTGTAAAGCTATTCTTATGCAGGAGGCTTTTATGATACTTGATCTAGCGGTGCTTGCCATACTGGTCATACCCATGGCGCGCGGTATTGCCAGAGGCTTCATATATTCATTCGTACATACGCTGGGGTGGATAGGCTCACTTGTGGCGGCTTTTCTGTTCACAAAACCGGTGGCAGGCTTTCTTGCTGACGGATTTTTAGGGGAAATGATCTCAGGAAGTATCTATGACAGGCTCTCCGCTTCCGATCAGGCTGTGAGCAATGCCGTGGACGGACTCCCGTCGATAATAAGCGGAGGGATAACAGCTTCATATGACAGTGTGTCGGAGCTGTTCGCCGGGCTTCTCGCTTCCAGTCTCATATCGATACTTACATTCGGCATGCTGGTGTTTCTCACAAGATTCGTGCTGAGGATATTCGTAAAACCCGCATCCAAAAGAGGCGGCGAGGGGCCTGTTGCAGGTGCGGACAGGCTTCTGGGACTCGTGGCAGGAGGCTTGCAGGGAATCATCCTGGTTTTCATATTCCTCGCCCTGCTGGTGCCGGCGGTGAATTTCGCATGGACAGGCCTTTCGACAGCCATCGTGGACAGCCTCGAAAGCTCTGTGGTGGCGGGAACTCTCTATGACAACAATCTGCTGCTCGTAGTAACGGGCGGGTTTTTCTCATGAAAGCGGCGGACAGCTTACAGGTCAAATTTTGCTTGCAATATGAAAGGCTCTTTAGTATACTGTCATTGAACAACAGAAGAGAGAAGATAGAGGCGCGGAGCAGAAGATGAGATGGGTAGCCGGCGGGCAGAGACTTACTCGGAGGCGATCTCCGCCGAACTGGAGTCTCAGGCGTGGGGCTTCGGTGGGCATGTGGTCAACAGCCATATGACTGTCTGCCGAGTGGGATACCGGCAGTTGAGCTATCCTTATATGACGTGATCCGGAAGGATCGTTCATAAACATGCGATAACAGTCAGTAAGGAAAGCCTTGCTGATTTTTATTTTGCATCAGCGAGGCGGTAAAGCAAGGCCTCTTTCTTACACGTTACAGAAGAGATCATGAAAGGCGTTAAAAATGGATAATGTTCAGATCGGAGGAGTAGGGATCCGTGAGCTTGCCGAAGAGTTTGGGACTCCCCTCTACGTTTACGATGAAACAATGATAAAAAGCCGGATGAAGGAAGCTGTCGAAGCTTTTTCATCGGAAGCGTTCGATACAAGGATAGCGTACGCTTCCAAAGCTTTTTCATGCACAGAGCTTTTCAGGCTGCTGTCCGATCTTGGAGCCGGATTCGACGTTGTAAGCGGCGGAGAGCTGTACTGTGCCGTAAAGGCCGGAGCGGATATGAGCAATGTGTTTTTTCACGGCAACAATAAAAGCGACAGAGAAATAAGAGAGGGGCTTGAAGCCGGCATAGGATACTTTGTGATCGATAATGCCATGGAATGCGAAAGACTGGTAAGAGAAGCAGAGGCAGCCAAGCAGCATACAAAGGCGCTTCTGAGGATAAATCCCGGCATATCGGCCCATACGCATGAATATATAATGACTGCGGCTCCCGACTCAAAGTTCGGGATACATATAAAGGACAGAGAGCATATCCGCAAGGTCATAGAGAGTCTTGCCGGCAGCAGATATGTGGAACATGCGGGATTCCACAGTCATATAGGCTCTCAGATCACAGAGGGCGGATCCTTCAAAAAGGCCGTGGAGACAATGGTGGGATTCCTCGCAGACATGAAGGATGAATTCGGGCTCGATGCCATGGAGCTGAGCGTAGGAGGAGGATTTGGCATAAAATATATACCTACAGACGATCCTGCGCCACTGGGACAGATGTGCGCTGACCTTGTGAAGTGGGCCGAGGACGAAGCTTCAAAGCGCGGAGTGAACATAAAAAAGCTCATAGCAGAGCCCGGCAGGGCTGTGGCGGGAGAAGCGGGCAGCGCGATATATACCGTAGGCGATATGAAGAGAAGCGGAGATAAGGATTATATCTTTGTGGACGGAGGAATGAGCGACAATATAAGACCGGCTCTCTACGATGCCGAGTATTCAGCGTATGTGACAGGGCGCGACGGGAGTCCTAAAGAAGGAGAGCTCAGAACATACTGCGTGGCCGGAAAGAACTGCGAATCAGGAGACGTTATCATAAAGGCGGCCAGGCTGCCCGAGACAGAGCCGGGAGATCTGCTGACAGTGCGCTCCGCGGGCGCTTACTGCTATTCCATGGCGAGCAATTACAACAGGCTGGGAAGACCTGCAGTGGTATTCGCAGGAGACGGCAGAGCGCGACTTGTTATAAGAAGAGAGACCTACGAGGATCAGTACAGTCTGGAAGTGCAGCCATGAGAAAAGAATTGATACGTTTTTCAAAATATCACGGATGCGGCAACAGCTTTGTGATAACAGATGAGAGCAAGCTTCCCTCCTCATTTGAAGAGGAAGATATGAGCAGACTGGCAGAGGAGATATGCTGCATCAACACAGGTGTCGGAGCTGACGGCTTCATCGTGGTGAGGCAGGAGCCTGAGCTTGAGATGGTGTTTTTCAATATGGACGGAAGCAGGGCTCCGATGTGCGGCAACGGTATACGGTGCTTCGCTCATTACTGCCGAGACAACGATATAATGACCGGGCGTTCATACCCTGTCAGGACACTGGCGGGAACCATGAATGTGGAGGTGGTCGGCGAAGATCCGTTCTCCGTCAGGATAAATATGGGGAAGCCGGTGTTTTCGGGAGAGGCCATCACTTCAGATATTCCCGACAATGAGCTTACGAATGTAAGTATAGGGCTGTGTGACGGAAGTATGATAGAAGCGGTCAGCATGTTCATGGGAACAGTTCACACTGTGGTGACTGTAGATGAGCTGGAAGATGAAACAGTGGAGAATACAGGCCGTGAGATATGCAACCATCCGCTGTTCAGGGAAAAGACAAATGTAAATTTTGTAAAGCCGATAGACGATAAGACCATCGCTGTCAGAACATATGAGAGAGGCGTGGGCGTGACCCTGGCATGCGGGACCGGAGCGTGCGCTTCCGTTATAGCGGCCGGCCTCAGGGGGCTGTGCGGCAGAGAGGTGAGCGTGGAGCTGCCTCTCGGAAGACTGATGATAAGTCTGGCGGACGATGGCAGCGTATACATGGAAGGACCGTCGGTCAAAGTCGCTGACGGTGAGTTTTACAGGGAAAGGAAGGAAAGTATCATATGAACATAGGCGTTTTGGGAGCCGGAGCCATGGGAAGAGTTCTGGCGGACATGATCGAAGAAAAAGAGGGATTTTCTCTTGCCGGAACAGTGGAGCCTTTAAACGGAGAGACTCTCGATGATCTCAAGGATCCGGAGGTGATAATAGATTTCAGCAATCCGGCAAACCTCGGGATGCTGATGGAATTCTGCGAAAAAAACAACTGCCCCGCAGTGATCGCCACAACCGGGTGCAGCGAGGAGCAGATAGCCTCCATGAAGAGACTTGGAGAAAAGGTGCCGGTGGTTTTTTCAGCCAATTACTCTCTGGGAATAAATATAATGAAGAGGCTCATTTCTCAGATAACACCTCTTCTTGAGGATGCCTTCGATATGGAAATAATCGAAAAGCATCACAATAAAAAACTGGATTCGCCAAGCGGTACAGCCCTCATGCTCCTTGACGCCATGGACGGGGAAGGAAGGTACGAGCATATTTTCGGAAGGCATGGCAACAGAAAAAGAGAAAAAGAAATAGGGATACATGCCGTAAGGGGAGGCACGATAGCAGGAGAACACACAGCGATATATGCCGGAGAGGATGAGATACTGGAGATAAAGCACACGGCTACATCCAAAAAGATATTCGCTGCGGGGGCTCTTAAGGCGGTTGCGTTCGCGGCAGAGGCTCCGGCGGGATTTTATACCATGGAAGACGTGCTTTTCGGATAGACGCGCAAAGCGGGAAGGATAAGAGGAACAGGTAAGATGGAAGCAAGAGATATAATAGAATTCATAGGAAACGCGAAAAAAAAGACCCCGGTAAAGGTATACGTAAAGGAGAAGAGCCCGGTGGATTTCGGCGGGTGCAGAGTGTTCGGAGCAGGCGACAGGATAGTTTTCGGCGACTGGGAAGAGCTCAGGGACATCCTTGAAAAAAACAGTGACAGCATAGAGTACTTCGAGGTGGAGAGCAACTGCAGGAATTCCGCCATACCGATGCTGGACACAAAGAATATAAAAGCCAGGATAGAGCCCGGAGCAATAATAAGGGATAAAGTGGAGATCGGCGATAACGCTGTTATAATGATGGGCGCTGTGATAAACATAGGAGCAGTTATAGGAGAAGGCACCATGATAGACATGGGAGCCGTCCTCGGCGGACGCGCCACTGTGGGAAAAAACTGCCATATAGGGGCAGGCACTGTCCTGGCGGGAGTCATAGAGCCGCCAAGCGCTCAGCCTGTCATAATAGAGGACAATGTGGTCATAGGGGCCAACGCCGTTGTGCTGGAAGGCTGCCGTGTAGGAGAGGGAGCTGTTGTGGCCGCCGGAGCTGTCGTGGTAAATGACGTCCCGGCCGGTACCGTAGTGGCCGGTATGCCTGCAAAGGTCATAAAAAACGCTGCGGATACTGCCTCGGAAAAAATAGAAGTAGTGGATCTGCTCAGAAAGCTTTAGCTGATCCGCATATAAAATCACATATAAAAAACCCCGAAGGGACCATGCCTTCGGGGTTTTGTGATACGCGGCTATTTAACTTCCACTGTCCATCCCATTTCGTCCTTTATTTTTCCTGTCTGGATGCCGTAGATGGTGTCATAGAGCTCCTGAGCCACAGGGCCTATGCCGCCGCCGTTTATTATCATC